>CAZSRN010000028.1:0-13127 GCA_964609115.1 uncultured Veillonellaceae bacterium
AAAAATAGATTATTAACAATGCTTTTGGCCTGCATCTATTTTGTACTAACGACATACGAAAATATAAGACCTTCGACGTTGTCGCCGAAGGTCTTTTTTGTTCATTTGCTTTTATACCAACAGGTAACTAAAAGCGTTGAACGTATAGCCAATGATGATGATGCCCAGAGTCACGACGCCGACGAAAACGCTCAACAGTTTGGGTTTCACTACTTTTTTCAGCATGATCATCGAGGGGAGCGAGAGGGCGGTGACCCCCATCATGAAAGACATCGCGGTTCCAAGGCCGACGCCTTTTAATACCAGCGCTTCCGCGATGGGCAGAGTTCCAAAAATGTCCGCGTACATCGGGACGCCGACCAAGGTGGCGATAAGCACCGAATACCATTTGTCCTGACCCAGCACCGCGGAAATAATGGATTCCGGTATCCAGTTGTGGATGGCGGCGCCGATGCCGACGCCAATCAAGATGTAAAGCCAGACTTTGTTGACAATCTCCAGCACTTGATCTTTTGCAAATTCCAGCCGATCCTGGGTTGTCAATTCCTCTTCCGCCATATCCACTCTTTTGCTCTTAAAAATAAAAGGTTCGACATATTGTTCCATTTTGGCTTTGCTGATAACAGTGCCGCCAATGACCGCCAGGATCAATCCGACGATTACATAGGCAATCGCAATTTTCCAGTTGAAGATGCCGGCGAGGAGAACAACAGATGCCAGATCGACCAGCGGAGAAGAAATCAGAAAAGAGAAAGTGACCCCAATCGGGAGTCCGGCATTGGTAAAGCCAATAAATAAGGGGATTGAAGAGCACGAACAAAAAGGGGTGACCGTTCCCAATAAGGCCGCCAGAATATTGGCGGATAGTCCGTTAAAGCGGCCAAGAATTTTTCGCGTCCGCTCCGGCGGAAAAAAGCTTTGGATGTATGAGATGGCAAAAATCAGCACGGACAGCAGGATGAAAATTTTCACAACATCGTAGATGAAGAAATGAATACTGCCGCCCAAATTTTCACGGGTGCTGAGGCCTAACACCTGTTCCACAAAAAACGTAACTAGGGCAGAAAGCCATTCCATTTTGAGCAGTTGATTGTTTAACCATTCCAATATTGTCATAAGAGCAACTCCTAGCATTCATTTCAGTTCTGAGGAATATTTTTCTGATTCAACCATTCCGATAGGTGTTCCAGATCTGTTTTGTAGGGAGCCAAAGTTCTCAGGTTGTCGTGCACCAGATGGTCGATGAACAGCAGGCGCTCATCCCGGGCAAGAGCGTAGTAAGCCCACTGTGCATGCTTCCGGTCTTTCACGAGACCGGCGTTTTTAAGATAAATCAAGTGCCGGGATGCTTTCGCCTGCGATATCTGCAAAGCCTCCATGACATCACAGACGCAGAGTTCTCTTTCATACAATAGATTTAAAATTCTCAGGCGTGTTTCGTCTGATAGTGACTTTAACACGTCCAACAATTTTTCCATGAGAACACCTCCGCTTCAAACTGGCGCATTCGTATATTCGCGTAAGCGATTATATATTTATGATAAAGGGTGACTGAAAAAAAAGCAACCCCTGGCAAAGAAGTTCCGGCAACTAAGAAATAATAAAACAAAACCGCTGCAGAAAAGGCTGAGATGGCCTTTCCGCGGCGGTTTTTTATAACAAACATCAAAGACGCCTGCCGCCTAAGCGAAAACAGGAGCAAGTGTGGAGAAGGTCAACTGAATGACTGTTCCTGATCCGACCTCACTGCTTATCTCGACGTTAGCGTTATGCCGGTCAATGATTTGCCGCGCGATAGCGAGACCTAGACCTGTTCCTCCATCACCTTGCTGATGCGACTTGTCCACTTTGTAAAAACGTTCCCAGATGTACGGCAGATCTTCTGCAGGAATTCCCGCGCCGGTATCCTGAATTGTACAAACCAGGGTATCGGTTTTATTCGTTGCCAGGGATAAAGTGACAGATCCACCAGACGGTGTGTATTTCACGGCGTTATCCAGAAAGATGAGGAAAAGCTGAATCAGCCGGTCCCGATTGCCCTGCACCAATGGCAGACCGGGTGCGATATCAGCGTGCAAGCGGATGTTCTTCGCTTGCGCCAGCGGTAAGATTAGTTTCAGGACATGTTCTGCCGCTTCATCCAGCGCAACAAAAGATAAAGGGCAGGCAGAGCCGGAAGACTGCAGGCTGCCAAGCGTCAGAAGATCCTGAATCAGACGTTCCAGCCGTATGGTTTCCGTCTTGATCAAACTTTGATATTGTTTGACCTGATCGGGTTTTTGAATGATCCCATCCAGCATAGCCTCGATATAGCCGCGAATAACTGTGAGCGGAGTGCGCAATTCGTGGGATACGTTCGCAATAAAATCACGGCGCAGCTTTTCCGTTTTGCCTACTTCCACCATGAAATGACCAAGATCCTGAGCCAGTCCGTTGATCGTTTGTCCCAACTTGCCGATTTCGTCCTGACTTTTAACTTCAACGCGAGCGGTGTAGTTTCCCTGCGCGATGGCCGCTGCTGTTTCCTGCATGGCGCGCAAAGGACGGACAAGACTGCGCGTAAACAGACGGACTACCAGAAATGATAGAAAAATGCCGATCACAGCGCCAAACCCGACAAACACATAAATGTGAGACATAAAATCATTGACGGCGGCTACAGGAGCATTTAGCAGGACGGCTCCGTCTATTTTTCCGTCCGGCAATACAATGGGTACGGCGACAACGACCATTTTTTCTTCATAATAGGGATGATCGATGAGCTGACTCCGGACTTCGCCCTGGTATACAGGGTCAAGATTGAATAATACGCTTCGCAACAGGCCCATCCCGGGCGAATCGTGTTCGGTGGAATTGTGCAGCGCACCGTTCATTCCTCCAGCACCCTTGCGGCCGCCCCCCATGCCGCCGGGGCCCATTCCCATACCTTGGCGACCGGAAGCGTCTACTAACCGGCGCGAAGCGTCTAGCACCCAAATGCGGGCATCCAGGTAGTTGTCCATGTCATTCAGGATAGTATTCAGGCGGGTTGGCGACGTATTGTTTTTTTTGGCCAGGTGAATCCGATGGGCAATATCTTTTCCCTTGCGTATCAGTTCCTGCTCTTTGGCGCTGATCATACGGTCCCGAATCAAGGCCGAAGCCCCGAACAGGACAGAAGCCAGCGCCAACGTAATTACCAGCATGAATCCGGCTACCAGACGCATTTGGAAAGAGAGACGGTTCATGGCTTGTCCTCCTGTCCAGGGGTCAGATCGAAACGATAGCCGACACCCCAGACTGTTACGATATTCCAGTCCGGGCACCGGCCATTTTGCAGCTTGCCGCGCAGGCGTTGCACATGAACATCTACGGTCCGCGTATCTACGGCAGTATCAAATCCCCAAACTTGATTCAGCAGGGAATCCCGAGTGTGAATGTGGCCTGGGTGAGCCGCAAGCACGTATAACAGATCAAATTCTTTGGCAGTAAGCTCAATTTCTTCTTCAACGATTTTTACGGTACGGGAAGAACTGTCGATGACAAGTTGACAGAAGGATAATGGCGGTTTGGAGGGCTCAGGGGGAAAAAATTTTTCTAAGGGCGCGGCCCGACGCAAAATTGCTTGTACGCGCGCCACGACTTCACCGGGAGCGAATGGCTTGGTGACGTAGTCATCCGCACCGCTTTCAAAGCCGGAAAGTTTGTCTTCATCCTCAACGCGGGCGGTTAAAAGAATCACCGGAGTGGTGGACAGATTGCGAAGCTGACGGCAGGTTTCCAATCCATCCAGGATCGGCATCATCACATCCAGGATGACCAGGTCGGGTTGACGCTGTTGAAACAAAAGCAAAGCCGCCACACCATTTTCTGCTTCCACCACACTAAAATCAGCGGCTTCCAGATATAGTCGCAGCAGTTCACGAATTCTTTGGTCATCATCGACAACGAGAATCGTTTTTTTCATTGTTTTACACCTCGAATTGTAGAGAATGGCGGAGAATGCTTGTTGCATTTTCCGCCATTCCGGATGCCGATCAAAGTTCGACTAAAAGCAGGGGCCGCCACCTTTGCCGCCGCGGCCTGCACCCATGCCCCGACCGCCCTTTTGGCCGGTAAAGCCGTTTTCAAGAGCATAGTTAAAGCGCTCCTGCATTCGTTGCAGTTGCGAGTCGGCCTGGGCCTGCGTGATTTGTCCGGCTTTTACGTAGCTGTCCAAGGCCTCTTTACGGATTGCCGTGCGTTGTTCAAATAGTTTTTTCATATCGGCTTTCTGTTCATCCGTAAGTTTTACTCCGGACATCGCGCCGGGAGCAACAAAACCGTTTTTGGCGCGGAAGGCGTGGCGGGCTTCCATTGCCTTGATGCGAGCATCCACTTGTTCCTGGGTCAATGCGCCGCTTTTTACCAAGTTACCCAAGTATTCTTTGCGCAGTTGCAAATTTTTCTCTTGCCAGGTTTTCCAGTCGGCTTGCTGTTGTTCAGTCATTTGAGTTGGAGGTTGTCCCTGAAACCCAGCGCCAATTCCCATCCCGTTGCCACGGCCCATACCGCCATTGCCCATCATTCCGCCGCCCATGGGGCCTGCAAAAACAAGCGAGGTTAAGGAAAGAGCCAATAGAGTTGCGACAGTAATTGACAGTGATTTCTTTTTCATAAAAATAGCCTCCTTACAGTTTGTTCGCAGTTGCAGATTCATTTTCTGCCAACTTCAGTGTAAGACGAAAGTTTTGCGAAACGATGACGTATTTGTAAACAAAATGTGAAATCGTCAAGATTCTGTATCTAGCATTGCAGCAGGGGACCCAAGACGGGTGTTACAGCGGGAAACTCCGGGGTTCGGGAGATCCGGCCCAGGAAGTTTTTTCTCCGGTCAAGCGGCTGTAAACACAGGCGGACATAGCGGCAATATAATCACTGGCATAATCGACATCCAAAGGCGTTTCCGTAAAAATGCTGATAAGGACCGGCCCGCTTTTTCCTTCAACAATACCGACATCTGCCAGCACGTCATCCAGTTCGCCTATTTTGTGGAGGACACGCCGATCCTGCATGTAACGGGGCATTTCATCTTGGAAAACCGTATGGGCCAGCGCATTTTTCATGAAATCGGTTTTCTCTTTATTGATCAGGTTGCCGCGATAGAATTGTTCGAAAACCAACCCCATATCGCGTGCGGTGGTAACATTTGAATAACCAAAAGCATTGCGGGCTTTTGGATCACGGATTGTGGTATGGGTTATCCCCAATGCGGCAAAATGCCGGCGAATATTTTCCGGCCCGATCGTTTCTTCTATTTCATCCAGAAAGTCAGCAAAGTAGTCATTATCACTGAGGGTCATCATGAGCTCGACACCGGTATCGTACACGGATTTCGTGTCGACGTTTGCGCGGTCATAAAAATGACGGTATACCACAATGGAAACGGGAACTTTGATAGTGGAAGCGGCGGCGAAAATCTCATCCGGGTTGAGCGTGAGCACTTGACCGGTCTGGAGGTTTTTGGCGTATAGACCGACAGCACCCTGAAATCGATTCGTCATCAAACAATCGGCTTGCGGCGGCAATACCGCAGAGACAGATGAATTTCCAGGAGTAGTTGAGATCGCGGGAACCGGCAGTGGGTCAAGCGTTCTGGCTCCGGCGAAAACAGAAAGCGGTAATCCGACAAGTGCCAGGAACGCCAGCGCTATGTATTTCCATTGATGTATAGTCATTGTTTTCAACCTCCATGATAGCTTCTTGCTTTCATGGTAAGCAAAACATATCACATGCCGGTGACGTAAATGTAAACTTTTTCTGAACTATGCAACTCAGCGGGGAAAAGAGATTCCCTGCCCTTGTTCTTCCTGCGCCATGCCGTCCCGCAGCCGGTAAAGACGTTTAAAGCTGGGAATAATAATATCGTCATGGGTTACGACCATAATTGCAGTCTGAAACTGTTCCGCCAATCGAGTGAGCAATCTAATGACAATGAGCGAGCGGTCGCTGTCCAGCGGCGCGGTCGGTTCATCCGCCAAAATGAAAGGCGGTTGGTTGGCCATGGCTCTTGCAATGGCGACCCGTTGCTGCTCGCCGCCGGAAAGCTCTGAAGGTTTGGCGTGCGATCGGTGATCGACTTCCAGCACTGTCAAAAGTTCCATCGCCCGATTTCGGGCTGCGGCATTGGATTGGCCTGCCAGCATCGGCAGCAGCGCGACATTGTCCAGCACTGACAAAAACGGAAGCAGATAGGCTGCCTGAAATACGAACCCGATCTTATCTCTTCTCAATGCTCTAAGGTCATTGATTTTCCAGCCGTCGTCGAACACCGTTTCTCCGTTCAACTGGATGCGTCCGGAGGTGGGCGTGATGACCGCTCCCAAGCACTGGAGCAAAGTTGTTTTGCCTGAACCACTGGGGCCGAGCAGCCCCACCACTTCCCCGGGGTTGACATACAGCGAAACATTTTTGAGTGCGTGTACTGCCGTTGACCCGGAACCATATATTTTTACGAGATTTTCCATCCGAATCGCTTCCACATTATCCTCCGATCGCTGAGGCGGGCTGTACTTTCAGTGCGGCGCGGATCGCCACAAGGCTGGCCAGCGAACAAATTGCCATAACAATCAACCAGGACACAAAGGCGTCAAACGTCAGCAATTCCACCCGCTTCGGGAATAAAGGCGCGATCAGCGCGGCTGTGATTTTTCCAACCATAAAGCCAATCATGCCAAGGCCCCAAGCCTGTTGTAAAATCATGACGATAATGGTTTTATTATTGGCGCCGATTAGTTTAAGCACGGCAATTTCGCGTATCTTACCCATCGTCATGTTGTAGATGATAAGCGCGATGATCGCAGTGCTGACAATAGCAAGAATCACCATGAACATGCCGAGTTGGCGCAAGGCGTTGGCGATGACCCGCACCTGCAAAATTTGCCGCATCTGATCGTACGTGTAGACCTCAAAATGTTTCCAGCGCCGAATGGTATCCGCCACTGCGGTCGAATCATAGCCGGGGGTCACGCGGACCAGCACGGCGTTGACCTTTTGATTGGCTTGCTGGGACTCGGTGACCGCTTGCAACAAGCCGGGAGAGCCGGGACGATTGAGTTTGGGGTTGGCGCTCAGGCGGTTGCGTTCGTTGTAAATCGTAGTGTTGTCTTTCTGAAACTGAATATCCCGCATGTCTTGCATGGTCACAAAAATGACGGGGTCGCCGCCGGAAGACACCATGCCTTTAGTCAAACCGACTACCGTGAGTTCGGTGCGCCGAATGCCGATTTTATCACCGATACGAAACCCTGTTTTACTGTCGGCGATAGCTTCATAGCGATCTTTGACCAGCGGACGTCCTGCAATCAGATACGGAGGTTCGCCGGGCTTGTCACGCTCGAATCCGGCGATCTGTGCTCTGATATCTTTATTGGTATGATGAACCTGAACTGTGAGATAAGCAACGTTGCTTGCTTGTGCAACGCCCGGTAATGCTGCGATACTTCGGTAAACATCATCGTAAAGGGTCGAAGCTTCAGCGTAAGGACCCATGGTGCCGTCCTGAACAACCCAAAGATCGGCATGGGTGCCGCGAATCAAAGCGACAGCGTCGTCCATCATGCCGCGCACAAGCCCGGTCATGGTGAGCGTTACGCCGATCAAAAGGCCTAATCCGGCTGCCGTCAGTACATAACGAACCCAGCTGTGAGAGATCTCCTTGACGGCAAGATTGATCATGGTTTCTTTTCAACCCGGACTTTCATGCCATCGCTAAGGAGCTGTTGGCTGTAAACAGCTACGGTGTCTCCCGGATTCACTCCGCTTCGTATCTGAACTTTTCCGTCCAAAGACTGGGCTCCCGTTTCGACCGGTTGAAATTTCAGACGGTTGTTTTCAATTAACCACACTCCGGATTGTTTCCCCTGCTTTTTGACAGCCGCAGCCGGTACGACCACGGCATTCGGGATGGGTGGAAAATGAATGGTTACCTCGGCAAGTTCGCCTAACGGAAGAGTTCCGGGTGATTCATTAAACACGACGTCAACAAAGCGCTCTTCGGTAACACTGTCGGCTTGGACTTCCAGCCGCGCAACTTTACCGGGGAAGGTTTGATTTGGAAGAGAGCGCAATATGATATCGGCGGACTGACCGACAGTGATGCCGTGAAAACGTGCCTGATCAATTCGGGTTCGAATCCAGATGGTGCTGGGGTCAACCAAACGGAAAACAGACTGACCGGCTACCACGGTAGCGCCCGGTTCGGCGTCACGAGAGACAACCAGACCGTTGACCGGGCTTATGAGGTGCAAGTTTTTGCGCTGGCTTTCGAGCGCAGCATATTCGGCTTTTGCGCGCTCGACCTCACCGCGGGCCAGTTCGACAGAGGCAAGCGCCGCTTCATAGGATGACTGTGCGGCGTTGGCTTCATTGTTTTTTACATCTACTGATTCCTGGCTGACCGCATTGTTCCTGAATAAGGAATTATAGCGATCCGCACTGGTTTTAGCCAGTTGATGACGACTGAACGCGTCACGCATCTGGGCTTGCGCCACCAGAAGAGAACTTTGCGCTTTTATGGCGGAAGCGGATGCGCTGATTAGCTTTTGTTCCAGATCTACCGGGTCTATTTCACCCAGTAATGCACCGACAGCTACTTTGTCTCCTTGATCAAAATACACCTTAAAAACCCGACCGGCCTGAGTGGGCCCAATCGAATAGATCAGCCGGGCATCCACCGTGCCGATGCCGAAGACTCCCGCTTTGAATGGTTGCTGTTGCGCTTGTGCGACCGTTACTTTGGGCGGGCCCAAAGGGCCTTTTGTATAAAGCAGCCATCCGGCTGCCAGCAACGTTAGCAACAGCAGGCTGATCAGCCAGGGCTTCTTTTGGTTTTGGATCCAAGCCAAAATTTTTCTCATAGCATCTATCCGCCTTGTATTATTTCACGGTATTCCGGTGCGCGTGCTTTCATTGTAGTGAATCATTGTTGCGGAAATGTGAAAACAATGTAACAAAAGTCTGAACTCAGACTTGACTGAAGTTCAGACTTTGCCGTGAAAAAGAGCTTGGGTTCAGTTGTTTCAGCGGGCGGCAAGCGAAGCCGTTATAGTGTCGGCCATGCGCTCAACCACTTCCGGCGTTGCAGGAGTGGAGCCTTTGACCAAGCCCTGCTCGGTCAATACGATTTCGGTGAAAGGAAGATTGTGAGACTCAAACATCTTTTTGCCGCAACCTACGGGACAACCGTCGATGATGATATTGTCGGCTTCTTTGGCGGTTTCGATGTACCCTGACAGGTTTGCGCCAATTCCTGCCATACAACTCATTGCGCCCAGCTTATTTTTTGCCAGCCGGCGTGCGGTCAAGTCGGCAATTTGCCCGACATCTGCGGCGCCGGAGCAGGAGTACAGGATCCGTTTCTTTTGGTTGTCATTACTGCTGCAAGAACATTCCGTCATGGAAAACACGCTCCTTATAAAAGTTTACAACAATATATTAAAATATATTTATATAAACGTCAAGAGAAATTGAAATTTTCCGATGTTTTATATTGACGACTATCGATATGAATATTATAGTGAAATTAACCAGTGGATATTCGTCGATAGTGTGGCGTTTAAAAAATGCTAGAGGGGTGGTGCAGCATGGAAAACTTCTTCAGCTTCACCGGGCTTCTCCATAGTGGATTAGGCAATTTGGCCGCTTATCTTGCGGCCCACGTTCTGTTATGTTTGTTGCCTGCCTTCTTTATTGCAGGGGCCATGACTGCGCTTATCCCCAAAGAATCGGTGACAAGATTTCTCGGACGAAGCAGGCCCCGCTATATATCATATCCGGCCGCCGTTGCATCCGGTTCCATATTGGCTGTTTGCTCCTGCACGATCGTGCCGCTGTTTGCCGGAATTTATAAAAAAGGAGCCGGAATCGGGCCCGCGATCACTTTTTTGTTCTTTGCCCCAGCGGCGAACATTCTGGCGTTGATTTTTACGGGGGGCATTCTGGGAGTGGATCTGGCGTTGGCCAGATTTTTTCTTTCCCTGATATTCGGCATTAGTATTGGCATGATCATGGCGCTGGTTTTCCGCAAAGAAGACATGGCTCATGATGAAGCAACCGATGCGATGTTTGCGGGAAAAGAAAAAATGAAGGGAGCCACGCTTGTATTGCTCGCGGCATTGGTGGCCTTGTTGCTGTCCGGTACTTTAAAAATCGGACTGCTGACAAATACCTATGCAACCCTTACGTTACCCCTCTCCGGCATGGATACTCTTCAGGAGCTGCTGCACACACTGGTTCCGTTTGATCCGGCAAAAGGAGAAGAAGGAGTTTCCGCCCAGGGGGCGGTGCTGATTGTTTTGTTGCTGTTGATTGGATTGTCCGCACGGAAGGGAATCGAGAACATTTTTGAGGGGATAAATCAGTGGACAGTTATTTCATTAACCCTTATATCCATAACGCTTCTTTGCGCAGCCGCGGGAATGGAGCCGCAGGCAAACGGCCTCGACATTCTGCTCAATGGAAAGTTTTTTGGCGTGACCGCTGCGCTGGTTGTGATTTGGCGACTATTGAAAACGAAGTTTGAGGAAGACGAGATCTGTAGTTTTCTGTGGGAATCCTGGCGATTTGCCAAGCAGATTTTTCCGCTTCTGGTTGTCGGCGTATTTACGGTGGGGGTTATTCGACAGATGATCAGACCGGAATGGATAAAAGCGGTCGCCGGTGAAAATACCCTGACAGGAAACCTGGCAGGGGTATTTTTTGGGATATTTATGTACTTTCCAACCTTGGTGGAAGTGCCGATTGCCAATATGTTTTTGAACCTGGGCATGCACAAGGGCCCATTGCTGGCCTATCTTATGGCGGACCCGGAACTAAGCCTGCAAAGCATTCTGATTACCGCCGCGATTATTGGACGGTTAAGAACGGGGACCTATGTGGTGTTGGTTGCTATTTTCAGTGCGTTATCGGGATATCTTTATGGGATGTGGATTTCTAATTGACTCCCGGCGTTGCGTACAGGTTAACCAAATTTATGAGTTTTTCGATCTTTTCTTCGCTCATCTGGCCGGGGAGGGGTAAAATGGTTACTCCATTCAAACGGATCGCCCCGGATTCAAAAGTAGCGGGGGATATTACAGACCCTCCCGTGGCGCGGAAAGCCGAAGCCATATTTCCGGCCATATGATAGAGGCTTGCAACCTGAGAAGCGTTGAAGGAAACGTTTTTATCGACCAACAGATTGGAATTTACATACAGGTTGCCCTCCCGATATTCGACTTTTTCATGACTGTAGGCAGATATTTTGGTCAAATAGTTTTCGATTCGTTGTGAAGTAGTGGGGTGGTCCGCGGGAGACAGCAATGTTCCCAAAAAGCTTCGGGAATTATCGCCGTATTTTTCACGAACTTTTGTCCAGAGCGCGGCTCCGGCCAATGGATTGTAGCCGGCGCGAGTGGCATACTCGAACGCCAGATTATCCGCTTCCCATTCGTGGTCAACGGAGAAAACCTGATTCATCATGAAATTCGTGGCGACACCTGCCAACTGATAGTTTGTGTAGGACTGGTTACTGTAGGTCAAGTACAGTTGACGAGCGATTTGCATGGCAAATTGCTTGTTCATGTATTTCGTATTGTGTTTCTTTAATCCATGAGCCATTTCATGAGCCAATAAAAAGGCCATTTCGTCTTCTGTCTTTGCCAGCTCAAAAGCGCCTGCATTGATGGTTACCACATGCGCCAGGGTGCAAGCCGCATTAAATTCTTTATCGGGATTGATGTATACGGCAAAAGGATATCCGACCGGATCGATTTGGTTGGCGGCATTTTGAAGCCTGTTCGTAATTTTAATCAGGTATTGCTCATGTTCGGGCGACCGCAGATAGTTGGTTTTTTGGGCAAACTGACTGAGTACGATGGGTTGTCCCTGTCGGCTGTCCAGCGCCGATACTTGGTCTTGCACGGCAGTCCATTGCAAAGCGCCGTTGAGTAGTATTCCGATCCAGCGATTATCCGCGTGTACTGTTGCGGCGGGAATGGACAGCCAAATTGAAAAGGCCGCTACCAATGCAAGGAACCCTGTTTTCGCCTTACGATGATTCATTCCCATATCTGCTCCCTTCAAAATTTAGATAAAAAAAGACCAAAATCACTTTTGGTCAAAAAACATCGTGAAAGCTTTTGCTTCTTGCAAGGAAAAGCAAACGGCAACTTGGCAATCATAGACTACCGTGTCTTTAGACCCATAGTTTTGCGTCCTTATTTTTCAATAAGTTTGCCCAATATTAAATTAGTCTTTGAATATACGTTCTGCAGGGAGCGCTTTTTTCCTTCATTATCCGGCATGGCATTTTACCGGCCAATTTTCCCGGTCTGTAAATTTTGGAATGTCCTTGGAGCGACCTGGGTATTTTGATGGGATCTGAGCGTTAAATCAGCAAATTGCTTGTTCGTATAAACAAAATAATGCGATGAGAAGAAGGATTATGGCGAAGAAGTGCGAAGAAATAAAACTGTCTATGTCAATAAAGCAAGAAAGCATTTTTATAGTAAAATTGAGGCGCAATAATGGAATTTTCAAGTTTTATAAAAAAGAAGTCAGTTCGGATTGTAATCGTATTGATAATTACCGTGGAGGTCCTTTTTTTTGCCGTGCTGACAGGGTATTTGGCATATACCGGCGGTTTGCGCACCGTAACGGACAATGCCAATCAGGTTTCTTCTTTGGTTCATACTGAAATTGAAAAAACATTGATCAATTACTTGGAAGCGCCGTTAAAGCTCGAACAATTCCACCAAAATGTAATTTTGAATAAGCAAATTGATTTTGCAGATCAAGCACAGCGGGACAAGTATTTTGCCGATTCCCTCAAGATTTTTTCCGGCGTCACCAACACGTATGTCGGGTTGGCCAATGGAGCCGAATATGGCGCCCGCAGAGAAGATGACGGAAGTTTCGTTGTCTGGGACAGCAACGCTGCAAAAAGCACGTTGGAGTACTATCGGTACGATAGCCAGTCCGGTCGGCAAGGGTATCTGCGTTCTCTCTCTTCGTATGATACCCGCACAAGGCCTCCCTATAGGAAAGGCGCTGAACTGAAAAAACCGGGCTGGACGGAGGTCTATCCTTCCGCAACGGGCCGGGGTCTTGTTGTTACTGCGGTTTACCCT
>CAZSRN010000029.1:0-11890 GCA_964609115.1 uncultured Veillonellaceae bacterium
GCCGATGACCGAATTAGCAGTTGTTGCTGTAAGGTTGATTCCGGCATTAAGATTATTGAAGTCGGTTCCTTTGTTCATCCGAAAGCGGTGCCGCAGATGGCCGATACCGAGGAAGTCGTTCGACGGATGAAACGCATCGAAGGGGTCGAATATCGAGCGCTTGTGCCCAACCTGAAAGGGCTGGAACGAGCCCATGCGGCCGGATTGACCAAGGCAAAACTGACGGTATCGGTGAGCGATACGCACTGCCTGGTCAATTTCAACAAACGGCCGTTGGAAATGATGGCCGGGTTTGCCGACTGCGTCGCATATGCGGCTCAAAACAACATGACTATTTCCGGCGCGCTATCGTCCGCCTGGGGTTGTGCGTTTGAAGGCAAGATTCCGGTGGAACAAATTGAAAAAATCGTGCGCGAATTTTTAAAATTGGGGATTACGGAATTGTCGCTGTCTGATGCGACCGGTATGGGTAACCCGCGCCAGGTCCATGAAATTTGCAGTTATATGGTCCAGACGTTCCCGCAGGTGAGCTGGGTTCTTCATTTTCACAATACGCGCGACATGGCCATGGCGAACATTGTGGCCGGGCTGCAGGCGGGAGTCACTACATTTGACGGCGCGTTCGCCGGATTGGGAGGCTGTCCGTATATTCCAGGTGCGGCAGGAAATATCGCTACGGAAGATGTGGTTCATATGCTGCACGAAATGGGCATCAACACGGGAGTGGACCTTGTCAGGGCCATAGCTACCGCACGCAAGGCGCAGGAACTGGTCGGACATAGCGGAGCCGGAGCAGTATTGCGGGCAGGCCGCAATGAAGATCTTAAAACGGCGCAAAATGCCAAGCGACAGGAAAACAAATGAGGGTGTGAAGGTATGGGAATGCTGAAAGGCGTAAGAATTTTGGATTTGTCAACGGTCATTGCTGCACCGTTTGCGGCCGGATTATTGGCTGATTTCGGAGCTGACGTGATCAAAGTGGAGCAGCCGGAAGGCGGAGATCCTTTTCGCAAGCTGGGACCCTATCATAAAGGAGAATCCATGCGCTGGGCGGCTATGGGTCGGAATAAGCGCTGTATTACGCTGGACTTGCGAAAAGAGAAGGGCAAGGAACTGTGCCTGCAACTGATCGCGAAATGTGACGTAGTCATTGAAAATTTTCGGACAGGCACGTTGGATAAATGGGGGCTGGACTATCCGACGATGAAACAGGCAAACCCCAATATTATTGTGACGCGAGTTACCGGATACGGACAGACGGGCCCCAACGCCCATACCGCAGGGTTTGGCACCCCGGCAACGGCATTTTCAGGCATGACTTATATTACGGGGTATAAGGACCGACCGCCGGTGAGCCCGTCGTTTTCCATCGCGGACTATATCAGCGGGTTGTATGCTGCCATGTCGACCATGATGGCGTTGTATCACCGGGATTGCCTGAACGGAAAGGCTCAGGAAATCGATGTCAGCCTGTATGAAAGTATCTTCCGTATGTTGGAGATTCCGGTTGCCGATTATCATAAAAACGGCGTGATCAAGGAAAGGACTCCCAAACTCAGCGGAACCTCCAGCCCCGGCGGGACCTACCAGACCCGGGACGGAAAATGGGTGGTGCTCGTTTGCAGCACCGACCGCACGTACGAATATTTGACACGGGCGATGAACCGGCCCGATTTGCTCACGGATCCCCTGTTCTGCAGCATGAAGAACCGGGTTGCCAATGATGCGGCGATGAATGTGATTGTCAGCGATTGGATTGCTTCACTGGACTATGTTGAATTGAAAAAAATCGTTGACGAGGCAGGAGTTCCGGTCAATTTGGTTTACAGCATCGCCGATATTTTTGACGATCCGCATTATGCAGCCAGGGGAAATATTGTGGAAGTGCCGTACAGCCCCATGGAAACGATCAAAATGCCCGGCATCGTGCCCGTATTCAGCGAAACTCCGGGTGAAATCAAGTGGGCGGGTCCGGCGCTGGGTGCGCATAATTCGGAAGTATACCCGGAACTTTTGGGACTGTCGGCGGCTGAACTTGCCGATTTGAAAAGCGATGGGGTCATATAGACAGGCGGAGAATTTTTCCGCCGCAGACAGGAAAAGGCTTCCGCAAACGGAAGCCTTTCTTTTTTTTCCAACATATAGGCAGGAAACCGAGGGCCTGATCATGAAAATAACCAAGGATAAGCGATCGGAAAGATAAGGAATCATGATGATGGGCAAGCAAAATAGTCAGGCGCAAGTGTTTTTGCTATTAACGCTGACCGCCTTTCTATGGGGCGGAAATGCAGTGGCGGTCAAAAAAGTGCTGACGGAGCTGTCTCCCTTTGTACTCACCCTGCTGCGGTTTGCCGTGTTCAGTTCCATTTTGCTGGCGGCAGCCTGGTACAGGGAAGGCAAACGGTCCATTCCCCGGCTTCGCCAACTGCCGACACTGGTTTTCATGGGACTGTGCAGTACGGTGCTGAATAACGGCGTACAGTTTACCGGACTTTTGTATTCGACAGCCATCAATTGCGTGGTGATAACGGCTTTCGGCCCGGTCATCACCGGCGTACTGGCTGCGGTAATGCTGAACGAACGCATGAATGGCGGGCAATGGTCCGGTGTGGCCATATCCACAATGGGAGTGCTGGTGATTGCGAGCGGGGGGTCCTGGGCGCGACTGGCCGAATTGCGCCTAAACTGGGGAGATGTTTTGTTTTTGGCTTCCTGCGCGGGATGGTCGCTGTATTCCATTATCGGACGGCGCATCATGAAAGAGCTGTCTCCCATGACGACAACGGCGTGGGCCGGAATTTTCGGCACCCTCATGATGTGGGTCCTTTGTTTGGCTCAAGGATTCGACGGAAGCGTGCCGCTGACCGGAGCGAACTGGGGTTGGTTTGCGTACATCTGCATAGGCAGCGGCCTGGTGGCGTTTACCTTGTGGAATGTCGGCGTGAAAGCAGTCGGACCGAACAAGGCCTCGTTCTTCATCAATTTGATTCCGCTGTCGGGGATTTTATTTTCCGTGGTGCTGCTGGGGGAAAGCGTCGGCTGGTTTCATGGACTTGGCGCAACCCTGATTATTGGCGGAGTAGGGCTGGCAACCCGCTCGGGGCGAAGCGGGCCGGGATAAAAGTATTACGCTACGCTTTCTCGTCCATCTGCACTTTTTGCGGGATGGTGACATACGCGCGGGTTACTTCTTGCGGCGGCTTTTCGAAGACAATCTCTTCGATGTCGGTGTGTTTTGTTGGGCCGATGATTTCTTTGACCTCCGGGGGTGGCGAAGGTTCGCTCTGCGGCGAAGAAGCGGCAGGAAAAGAGGCCAAAGCGGCTTCCAGGGAATCAAAGATCGAAAACAAGCCGGTAAGGCCGGTCATGTCGAAGATTTCCATAATTCCCGGCTTGAGACGGCAAAGCACCAGTTTTCCGCCCCCCTTAACGGTTCGTTTTAACGTCGAAAGAAAGACGCGAAGTCCGATGCTCGAAACATACTCAGTGCTGGAAAAATCACAAATGAGCTGGGGTTGTCCCCCGTCCAGCAGACTGTTGCACAGCGTCTCCAATTCCGGCGACGAAGCGACGTCGACCCGCGCCGGCAATTCTATTCGGTAAATGCCGTCCTGTTCCGTTACCTGCATGCGTCATTGCTCCTTCTTATGTCAAATGCGGGGGCTTGGTTGTCGGAATGATCCATACTTCGCTGCTTTTGATTTTCGACTCCAAGTTTCTCTTGATGTTGTTGATGCTCTGCTGGACCTGGCTCATTTTCAGCTCGCCGTCGAATTCGAGGAAAATCGCAAGGGTTAACTTGTCGCCCTCCCGCCGCAGGCGGATTTCGTGAAAGTCGGCGTATTCGTTGAAATGGGCGGTAAGTTCCCGCAGGACATCCGCCTGCAAGGCTTCATCCTGTTCATAATAATGATATAAATTCGTCAACCCGGCTGCGGCAAAAATATCGCGCACTGCCGGTTTCAGCAGACAAAAAGCCATTTGACCCTGCAAGCGGTGAAAGTCTTTGAGAACGGATATAAACATGGCCAACCCAATTTCAGAGACAACTTCGGTTCGTGAAAAGTTGCAAAGAATATTCCGGACACCTTCGTCGATCAGGCGGCGCAGGACGTTTTCCACAGCGGCGGCGGTGACGCCGTCCACTTCAGCCGGAACCAGGACAACCTTGGTTGATCCATGCGTATTGACTTCAATTTCCAAAATACCCTGCCTCCCGGATAGCTCAGATTTAACAATCGACTGAAATCCATTATACTATTCGACAACTTGCAAAGTTGTCCTTTTGCATAGGATTCAAAAACTGCGTAAAACGATCATCGATGCGTGGGTGAGCTCCAAATCATCCCCAAAGAAGGAATGCACAGAAACTCTGTCGAAACACAGCCTGCAAAAAACAGGGTAAAAAGGGAGGCAATAGTGAAAAAATTATTGGGGTTGCTGCTGTGCACATTGCTTTGGACAAATCCACTCCTGGCTGAAGCCTGCTACGGTGTGCGGTCGATGGGAATGGGCGGCGCATTTATCGCTGTTGCTGACGACGTCAACACCGTGTACTGGAATCCGGCGGGTCTATCGGATGTCCGGGAACCGCAGATCGGTTGGCAGCGGGCGGTCAAGAGCCGCGATGTGATGAACTATATTGATATCTACGAATTCGTTACCCCGTTAAAAAAAGGCTGGTCGGGGTTGGGGCTTTCCTATGTGAACGACCGGGAAACCGATTATATTGATGGTGCGAAAGACTATAAAGAAACATGGGCGGTCTTATCCTTCGGCACGAAAGTCAATAAAAATTTTGCCGTCGGAGTCAACTTGCGATGGGTCGATCAGGACATCCGCGGCGGGTATAGGGACAATGCGGGGAACATGCAACCGCCCGACCGGGCTGGATTTTTGGGCATTGATCTTAGTTTTCTCGGCAAAAGCGGCAAATTTTCTTACGGGATGCTGATTCAGGATGCCAATAAACCGTCGGTTTTGGGTGGTGGCAATATGGTGCGCAATGTGCGGCCGGGGATTGCTTATCGACCGGACAACCGGACGGTACTTGCACTGGATGCGTACAATGCGGTTCCCGATGCGGAGGACACGATGGAATGGTCTTACGGCATGGAACGGCGCATCGGCAGCCACCTGCGGGTGCGGCTGGGAAACTATCATAAAACTTGGACCTATGGACTGGGGGTAAAAGTCGGCAAAAATCTGGAATTCAACGTTGCGCAGCTGGCTGGAGATAATTTGGGCAATACGACCTTGATCGGAGTGCAAGGGAATTTTTGATTCCATCGCTGAAGCTTTTCTATGGAGGAATGTTGATTTTTACGACGAAGCAATAAAATAGAATAGAAAATGATGGAAGCCTTGATCAAAGTTCAGAGGAGGAGCGCGCAATGAATAAAGTCTACGCACTGATCGGGCCGGCTGGATCAGGGAAATCATTGCTGGCGAAAGAACTTGGACGCAGGGGAATTCCGGCGCTTGTCAGCCACACCACCCGTCCTCCCAAGCCGGGTGAGCGTGACGGCGAGGACTATTATTTCGTGACCGGCGATCAATTCGCCAAAGCCCAGCCATTTGAAAAAGTGAGCAATGCAGGATATTTGTTTGGACTTACCAAGGAAGAAGTCATGAACAAAATGAGCCGGCATTCGGCCTGCATCGTGGACATTGACATGGCCGGGATGACTCAGCTGAAACGAATGATCGGCGACAGCTTGGAGTCTATTTTTATTCTTGTGGATAAAGAAACGATCTACAGCCGTTTCATGATGCAGGGCGACAAGCTGGAAGAAGTGAAGACCCGCATTGATGCCGCCGAAGCAAAGGGAGAATACGACAACTGGCGCGTGGCGGATCATGTGGTCAAGAACACGGGCAGCGTCGAGAGTTCGGTGCTTCAGATTTTGGCCATTATGGAAAAAATGACGCCTATAGCATAGCAGGTGCCGTTTTACGGCAGCACACGAAAAAACTCCGGGCGGATCCGCCCGGAGTTTTTATCTGGGACTTATTTCTTGGCATCGGCTTTTTCCAGAGAGGGAACGTACGTATTGAAAATATAGTTCCAGACCAGTTCGTTGATCGAATCCGGCATGATGCGCTGCAAGTCGCAGTCGCGGGTAGTCTGTATCCGCGGCTCATTGGGGTATGTATACGCAATTTCTTTTATGCAGTACTGTTTGCTTTTTTTATATTGGGTATAATACAGGACCTCTTGCGCCGGTTTTCGGTTGAACTGCCGGGGCGGCGAAAACACCCATTTTTCCCAGATTTCAAAACTGCTGAGTGGCGAAAAGAACGACGAAGCATCTTTAATCGAATCCTTGTCGATGTATCCGGTAATCGTTTCGCCATCCTGCACCTGGCCAAGTTTGTTCCAGGCAGTCGCTTCACAGCCATGAACAGTCACCAGCAAAAAACAAAAAAGGGCAATCGAGATTTTATGAATCCTTCGCACGGGAAGCCCTCCTTCCATATTTTATATTATAGAAGGTTTTTGGGAATTTGTATAATCTCATTTGCCGTTTCGGCATGCCGGATCATGCCGAAATTTTTAGAAAATTCTTTGACGTATGCGCAGTGTGTCCGGTATAATCAAGTTATAAACAAAATGAAAGAAAAGAGGTGATTGTGTTCAGTAATTCCAGACAAGCAAAACGGACTGCAATTTTTTCTCCCCCCAAGATGAACAGGAGGCTTCTACGGAGTGTCGTTTACAAGATGTAACGGCGTATTTTTTTACTTTGACAAAAATAAATGAAGGGGAGGGAAATTCATGTTGTTATCCAGTTCTATTTTTCTGATTACGTTTATTGCTTTGATCGTGGACAAAATTCCCCGCACGATTGTGGCCGTTGCCGGAGCTGTCGCCATGATTGCAACCGGAGTGCTGAGCATCAGTGAAGCGATGGAATTCGTCAGTTGGGAAACGATCGGTTTGTTGTTTGGGATGTTTTCACTGGTAGCTATACTTTCGGAAGCGGGATTTTTTCAGTTTTTGGCGTTGTGGGTGGCGGAAAAACTCAATTACAAGGCCGCAGCCATTTTTCTCGTGTTTCCGCTGTTGTCGGCATTTTTGGCGGCGTTTATCGACAGCATCACCGTCATGCTGTTCTTGGTCAGCCTGACCTATGAGATCTGCCGTGTCGTCAGGATGAATCCGATTCCATTGGTTATTGCCGAGGTTTGTTCCGCCAACATCGGCGGCGCAGCCACGCTGGTCGGAGATCCGCCCAATGTTATTCTGGGGACGATGCTGGGTTTCACATTCAATGATTTTGCCGCCCACACCGGTCCTATTGCCATCATTGGCGCTTTCATCTGCGTGGGATTGTTTTACCTGAAAGAAAGAAAAAACATCGCGGCTTCCCAGGCGGGAGGCGTTGCTGTGCAGGAAACCGCAGGGCTGCGCCCGTCGGATAAAATTAAAGACCGGTATCTTTTGAATGTAGGGTTGGTTGGGTTTTTCATTGCGATTGTGTTGCTGACTACGCATACTTTTATCGAGCATTCGCTCGGCATCAAAATTTCCGTTGCCGAAGCCGCTCTCATCCCTGCAATGGGCGCGATTTTGTTTGGCAAAAGCAAGACGCACGATATTATCCATCGCATCGATATTGACGTACTGCTGTTTTTCGTTGCATTGTTCGTGATCGTCGGGGGCTTGGAAAAAACGCATGTCATCAAGTTTCTGGCGGACAGCATGGTGGCGATATCCGGCGGCAGCCCGTATATTTTGCTGGCGTTTCTTGTCTTCGGCGCAGGCTATACCAGCGGCGTGGTCGACAATGTACCGCTGGCTCTTACCATGGGGGTAATCCTGAAAGATATTTCACAGGCGAGCAACATGCCGGCGTTGCCGATCATGGTTGGGGCGTTGGCTCTGGGCGTGGATATTGGCGGGAACATCACTCCGATTGGAGCCTCGGCCAATGTTGTGGCGTACAGCAGCATGGAAAAATTCGGGTCAAAAGTGAGCTGGGGAAGTTGGATTCGGTATGCTTTCTGGCCGACTACCATCGTATTGGTTATTTGTTACGCGTTGATTCTGGTAAAATTGCACATTGGCTGGTATTGAGCCGCGAGCAAGGGCGAAGACTTGTTTTTAATCGGAAATGGTACTACTATTAAATTGATAAACCAATATCTATAAAAAATGTCGTTCTGAGTGCACGAGGGTTCGTCCCGAGTGGGAAGGCGATGGAATAACGGAATCCATGGAAGTGGACTCTTTATCCCTGCGCCTGCCCGGGCGCGGGGATTTTTTTACGGGAAAGGAGAGAAGACTGTGGAAACGAGGATTGCACTGATCGGGATTATCGTGGAAAACAAGGAGTCTACGCCCAAACTGAATGAGATTCTCCATGAATATGGCGAGTATATTATCGGACGAATGGGAATTCCCTATCCAAGGAAGAATGTCGCCGTGATCAGCGTTGTGCTGGATGCCCCCAACGATGTGATCAGCGCCCTCTCCGGCAAGCTGGGCATGATTCCCCACGTCAATATCAAGACGGTATATTCCAAGGTATCCGCCACGGCCGAGAAAGAAACGGAAAAGGAGTCCTGACCATGTATGATTGCAAGTCGAAAAATGCCGCGGAGTTTATTGACGATGAAGAGATTCTCTCTACGCTGGCCTTTGCGCAGGCCAACAAAAGCAACCGTGAACTTATTGACGGGTTGCTGGAACGGGCCCGGGACTGTAAGGGATTGAGTCATCGGGAAGCGGCGGTATTGCTGGAATGCGACCTTGAAGACGAGAATGAGAAAATGAAAGCGCTGGCCAAAGAAATCAAGCAGAATTTCTACGGCAACCGCATTGTCATGTTTGCTCCGCTGTATCTTTCCAATTACTGCATTAATGGCTGCGTGTACTGTCCCTACCACCGCGGAAACAAAAACATTTCGCGCAAAAAGCTGTCCCAGGAAGAGATTGCCCGTGAAGTGACCGCCCTGCAGGATATGGGACACAAGCGCCTGGCGCTGGAGACAGGGGAAGACCCGGTGCATAATCCCATCGAGTATGTGTTGGAAAGTATCAAGACCATCTATGGCATTAAACATAAAAATGGCGCGATCCGGCGGGTCAATGTCAATATTGCCGCCACGACCGTCGAAAATTACCGCAAATTGAAGGAAGCCGGGATCGGCACGTACATCCTGTTTCAGGAGACTTACAACAAGAAAAACTATGAAGAGCTTCACCCCACCGGACCCAAGCATGATTACGCCTATCATACGGAGGCGATGGACCGGGCGATGGAGGGCGGCATCGATGACGTGGGAATCGGGGTTTTATTCGGGCTGACTCTGTATCGCTATGACTTTGTCGGGCTGCTGATGCATGCGGAGCATCTGGAAGCGGCGATGGGAGTGGGTCCGCATACCATCAGCGTTCCCCGTATTCGTCCGGCGGATGATATTGACCCGGATACGTTTTCCAATGCGATTTCCGACGAAATCTTCGCCAAAATCGTGACGGTGCTGCGAATTGCGGTTCCGTATACGGGAATGATCGTTTCCACCCGTGAGTCCCGCATCACCCGCGAAAAAGTGCTGGAACTGGGAATTTCGCAAATCAGCGGCGGTTCCCGAACCAGCGTCGGCGGGTATGTGGAACCGGAGGCGGAAGACGACAATTCCGCCCAGTTTGACGTGAACGACACGCGAACACTGGACGAAATCGTCAATTGGCTGTTGAGCCTCGGGTATATCCCCAGCTTTTGTACGGCGTGCTACCGGGAAGGACGCACCGGCGACCGGTTCATGAAGCTGGTCAAATCCGGCCAGATCGCCAATTGCTGCCAGCCCAACGCGCTGATGACGCTGAAGGAATATCTGGAGGATTACGCTTCGCCGGAGACCAAAGCCAAGGGCGAAGCGGTCATTGCCGGCGAAACTCTCCGTATTCCCAATGAAAAAATCCGCGCGATTGCGATGCAACACTTGACGGAACTGGCGGCCGGCCAGCGGGACTTCCGGTTCTGAAGCCGGGGGTTCATCTCGACAGAGGGCAACGGATTTGATATAATTTAATTGCTATCAAACTAGCAGAGTAAACCTGAGGGACAGCGAAGGTTCCTCAGGTTTTTTTGATAAGCACAATAAAGGTTAGGTGGAGTTTGATGTCGGAAAGAATGGATTTGCAAGATGTATTGCGGGAATATGGAGTGCCGTTGGCGACGCTCAATGTAACGGCGGATGAGAAGAATTGCCTCGCGTTGCGGGAGAAACTCATGGCCATCCGCAATGCAAGCCAGGGAAAGGAACAGGGATATCTGGAGGTTGAATGCACATTTTACATTGATGTGCATGATATCGACCGCTACCTGTCGGGCGAACTGCCCAATTTAGCCGAAATTTATACATTTGATGAGGATGTGAAAACTCACGGTGAGGAATAACAAGATGAAAAAAGTACTGCTGCTTGTGTTCGTGTTGATGTTTGCCCTGAATGGACTTTGCTTTGCGGCGAAAAGCAGTTCCAGACCGGCCAGCCGTCCGTCGGCTCCGGCGAAAAGCGCGCCGACCACGCAAACGACGCCGTCTACCGGATATAAACCATCCGCTCCGGCCAACAGTTATAATGAAAAAGCTCCGGCGACCAAGCAAGCGGCGGCTGCCCAGACGGCCCAACCTTCAACCGGCAGCAGCTGGATGCGCAATGTGGGCATGTTCGCAGGCGGAATGATGCTGGGCGGATTCTTGAGCAATATGTTCGGCTACGGTCACTCCGGGATGTTCGCCGATATTCTGGGCATGCTGTTCTCGCTTGTGCCGTTACTGGGGATTTTCCTGCTCGGACGATTCCTGTGGACCCGGTATAAGGCGAAGCGCGACAAGGAGTCCTCCAATTATTAATCATTGAGTCGCACGAAACAGACTCCCCTCTTTTTCTAATGGCTTTCTGCTATTTATTCCGCATAATGGTAATAGATAGAAAGATGCCCAGAATAACATTTTCTTGCATCGGGAAAAATGAATGGATGATGCCCTTGTTTTTAAAACAGGGGTATTTTTTTTGTCCGACACGATGCATAGGAGAAAAGTATGTGAAAAATAGTGCACAGTTGTGCAATTCTGAGTGAATTGTTTGCACAACAATACAAAAAATAAAACGCACAGGAAAAAATGTTCTTCACGCAATTCCCGGAAAATCAGCCAAAGTAAGCAAAAGCTTTCCCATAGTCCTTGCGTTGGCATGGAATGTGCAATATTAACTTTTGAGACAGTAATTTTAAAAAAATAATATTTTGCAAAGGGGGATAGAAAATTTTTAGAGATCCGGCATTATTTTCTGTTCATTAATTTTTGAGAGGAGAGTTGACAGTTTATGGAACAGCCCAATAAAAATGCGTCAGCCCCCGCTGAAGAGCAGAGCACACTGGCCCGTATGGGTGCAGCTCTTGCTGATTGGAGCGAAAGATGGTTCCCCGATGCCTACGTTTTTGCCGTGATTGCAGTAGTGATTGTCGGTATCGGCGCTTTGGCCATGGGTCGGTCGCCCATGAAAATCGCCATCGACTTCGGGAATGGATTCTGGACATTGATTCCCTTTACCATGCAGATGGCCTTTGTTGTTATCGGCGGTTATATCGTCGCGGTGGCGAAGCCGGTGCAAAAATTCATTATCATGCTGGCCTGTGTTCCGAAGACTCCGAGAGTAGCGGTTGCTTATGTTGCCTTTATGGCGATGATGGCATCCCTGCTCAGCTGGGGTTTCAGCCTGATTTTCGGTGGGTTCCTGATGCGCGAAGTAGCGCGTCGCGTTCCCAATGTTGATTTCCGTGCGATCAGTGCCGCCGGTTATCTCGGCCTCGGTAGCGTATGGGCCCTCGGCCTGTCTTCCTCGGCTGCTTTGCTGATGGTTACCAAAGCTTCCATT
>CAZSRN010000029.1:11900-12995 GCA_964609115.1 uncultured Veillonellaceae bacterium
CGGCCATGTACAAATACAGCGGCACGATTCCGCTGTCGATGACGTTGTTTACATGGGAAAATCTGGTCATGATCACCGTTCTGGTTGTGATGTCTTGCTGGATTTGCTACGTTTCCCATCCAAACCCGGAAAACACCAAAACATTTGCCATGGCGGGAATCAGCTTGGAAGAGCCGCCGGTAGAAGTCCGTGAAACCGCCAATACTCCCGGCGAATATCTGGAGTATAGCCCCATTCTGACGATTATCATGGTCGCCCTGGGTATCGGATATATTTACCACATTACTTCTGTGAAGGGCTTTATGGCTGCTCTGGACCTCAACACGTACAACTTCATCTTCCTGATCGCCGGGATGGCGCTGCACTGGACACCGAGGGCTTTCCTGCGCGCAGCCGCCAAATCGATTCCCGCCACCGGCGGCGTGTTGATCCAGTTCCCGCTGTATGCCGGTATTTTCGGCATGATGATGGGATCGGGCCTCAATGAAGTTCTGGCGCATTTCTTCGTTTCTGTATCCACGCAGGATACACTGGCTCCCATCGTCGGCGCCTACTCCGCAATCCTTGGTTTGTTCCTGCCTTCCGGCGGCGGCAAGTGGATTGTCGAAGCGCCTTATTTGATGCAGGCAGCCACGGAGTTGAAAGTCAACCTTGCCTGGATGGTTCAGGTATACAATGCGGCAGAAGCCCTGCCGAACTTTATCAATCCTTTCTGGATGTTGCCGCTGATGGGCCTGACCGGCGTCAAAGCGCGCGACTTGGCCGGATACTCCGTCCTCCAGCTGATCTTCCATACACCTGTCGTATTGATCATGCTGTGGCTGCTGGCCAAAACATTGCCGTACGTTCCGCCTCTCATGCAGTAGCAGGACGGGTATACACGGCGATTTTCAACAGGATATGAGGAAAGGCCCCGGTTCAGTGAACCGGGGCCTTTCCCTTGGGATGTTGAATACCGCTATTTGGAATAATCGTAGAAGCCCCGGCCGGTCTTGCGACCCAGCCAGCCTGCCTCCACATACTTTCGCAGCAACGGACAGGGACGATACTTCGGATCGCCGAAGCCTTCATACAATACTTCCATGATGTACAGCA
>CAZSRN010000030.1:0-12911 GCA_964609115.1 uncultured Veillonellaceae bacterium
ACGGGAAGCGATTCTGGACAAGGTTCCGTTGGTCATTTATCAAGTCGCACCGGATGGAGAAGTACTGTATGCAAACCGACCGGGGAACGAACGACTGATCCGGGCGATGAAACGAAATCACAGCATGGACAACCGGATGGATTTGAAAGAACTGGTGTTGAACTATTCTCACACCCAGATCCCCCGGGCATTTTTCGGCATGCCGTCCAACAATCGGGAATTTGTCTGGATTATCGGCAACAAAACGTATGAGGATATCGCCAGCATTTGGCCCAACTATCATGACGGCGTTGTGAATAGTGCAACAGTAGTGTCTACGCCGATAGAAGACATGAAAACCCTGTTGGCGTATGCCGCCCAGTATAAAGCCAGATATAGTCTGGCCAGTCTTGTCGGCGAAGCTCCGCGCTTTACCGCGATGAAAGACAAGGCGGCGCGCTGCGCCCGGCATCTGGAAAATTTGCTGATTGTCGGCGAACCGGGCACGGGCAAACAACGGCTGGCGCATGGCATCCATCAGGCGGGCCCCCACGCAGCGGGACCTCTCATTACCGTTCGTTGCGGCGACACTCCGCTGGAATTGCTGCCGCAGGAGTTGTTTGGGCAAGCTTCAGCCGGTGGAGCTTCCGTCATCGGGAAAATTGAACTGGCTCGCGGCGGCACCTTGTTTATTGACGAAATCGACAAGCTTTCCGTTGCGCTGGGAGATGAACTGGCCGCTGTTTTGAAACAGGAAAAAGATGTCCGGGTTATTGCTGCGGCTGATGTCGATCCCAAAAAAATGGCGGCGAAGGAACTCTTTTCCGAGACGCTGTATCTACAGAGCGCCCAAGCGGTGATTCGAACGCCGTCCCTGCGTCACCGCCAGTCGGATATTCCGTTGATTGCCGCGGATATTTTAAAGGAACTGTCGGAGCAGCATCCTTCGGAAGCCAAGCAGTTGTCGGCCGGCGCTGTTCAGTTGCTGATGAACTATGACTGGCCCGGCAATGTAAAGCAATTGCAGGGAGTGTTGGAGCAGGGTTTCTTTCTGGCCCACGGCTCTACGATTCAGCCGACGGATTTGACGCTGCCGGGAGGCAGCGGGTGGGGAAAAACCTGGAAACGGGACAGAAGTGTATTTGTTGACGCCTGGAAAGCCTGCGGCGGAAATATCAGCCGGTTGGCAGCCAATCTGGAAGTAAGTAGAGTTACCTTGTACCGGTATTTGGAAAAGTACGGTCTGGAACGAAATCGAAAGTAGGTGTTTCCCGCCGGATGGGACGTTTGCGAAGGAGACCCGGAATGGAAGATACCCTTCGGGGATTTTCCGATCAAGTAGTGATTTTTGATGAGAAATTTGCCGGTAAAGGGGGATGGAAAAGCACTTTTCCCGGAAAGGGCCCACTGGTTGTAGAACTGGGAACCGGCAAGGGACAGTTCTTGCGCGAAATGGCGCAGCGCTATCCGGAGACTTGTTTTGTCGGGCTGGAACGGGAACCGGGAATTTTGCTGCAGGCAGTGCGGCAGGCGCAAGACTTGGAAGTGGACAATCTGAAATTTATTTTGGGCGATGTGCAATTTTTGAATCAACTGTTTGCACCCGCTGAAATTGATTGCCTGTATATTCACTTTTGCGATCCCTGGCCGAAAAGCCGCCATGACAAGCGCCGTCTGACGCATGAGAATTTTTTGCAGCTGTACAGGCAGGTATTGGCGCCGACCGGGAGTATTCGGTTTAAAACAGACAACCGGGCGTTGTTTGATTATTCCATGGAGTCGTTTCAGGCATTCGGCATGGAGCTGTTGAAGGTGTCTTTCGATTTTCACGCGGATATGCCGGAACCGGCAGCGATCATGACGGAATACGAAGCAAAATTTTCGGCGGCTGGACTGCCGGTTTGTTACTGCGAGGCGCGATTCGCCGCCGCAGCGGGGGAGGGAACGGCAATTGGCTGAGACGGAGACGCCGGTCCGCGTCGGGTTTTGGCCGCGGATCTGGGCAAGCCCTCTGGAAGGGTTGGCATTTGTAACCATATTGTTGTTTCTGGTAGGAACGATCAATGTGTTTAGCGCCAGTTTTGTGCTGGGGTCGCAGCTGTTGGGCGACAGCCTGTATTTTTTGAAGCGGCATTTTGCGGCTGCAGCTATTGGCGTGGCCGGAATGAGCCTGATCATCAAATTGGGATACCCGTGGTTTCTGAAACGCCTGTCGGCTTGGATTCTCCTGACGATGGCGCTGTTGATTGCGGTGATTTTTTTTGGCGTTGAAGCCAACGGAGCGCGACGATGGTTGGCGATCGGCGAAATTACGACGGTTCAACCGTCTGAAGCGGCAAAGCTGGTCGGAATATTGGCGGCGGCGGCATATATCGGACCGCGATTGGATCGCAGGTCCGTTTCGTTGTTTTCCTATCCGATTTTGGTGACTTGCGCAATGGCTGCGTTGGTGACGATTCAACCGGATATGGGAACCGGCATGATTATTTTCGGGATGTGTCTGCTTCCCTATTTGGTCGCGGGGATTCCTCTCCGTGAAAAGATTTTGCTGACGGTATTTACTTCCGGCGGCGTGGTGCTGCTGATTTATCGTGCGGCGTATCGTGCGGAGCGTATACTGGCCTGGTTCAATCCGGAAGGATATTCGCAAACAAGCGGTTACCAGCCGCTGCAGTCGCTGCTGGCGATTGGTTCCGGCGGAGTGAAGGGCACCGGGCTGGGGATGGGCGCAAGCAAATTTTATTATTTGCCGGAGGCGCACACGGATTTTGCTTTTGCCATTTGGGCGCAGGAAACCGGCTTCATCGGCGCGGTCCTTGTTTTGCTTTTGATCGGCGCCATGACCTGCTATGGAGTTCGCATTGCCCTGGAGTCTGCGGATGGCCGGGGACGAATTCTGGCCATCGGCATCGTGTTTATGATTGTCGGACAGGCGATCGGCAATATTGCCATGGTATTGAGCTTGTTGCCGGTTACCGGCGTGCCGATGCCTTTTTTCAGTTATGGCGGCTCGGCGCTGTTCGTCAATATCTGGGCGATGGGATTTTTGTTCAGTGTTGCGGTGGAATCGGCCCGGCGGGGCAAAAAGCCCGGCGAGGTTCCCCAACAGAATGTTTCGCGCCGGCCCAAACTGCGTCTGGCTGAAAGGTTGGCGCAGCATAGCCGATGAATGATAAGCGCCTGACTCAAACTCTGCTGGACTGGTATGACCGAGTACAGAGGCTTTTGCCGTGGCGCGGGGAAACAGATCCTTATAGAATCTGGGTGTCTGAAATCATGCTGCAGCAAACCCGCGTGGAAACGGTTATTCCTTATTATCACCGTTTTTTGCAGCGATTCCCTGATTTGCGGGCATTGGCCGGGGCGACGGAAGAAGATGTGCTGTCCGCCTGGCAGGGGTTGGGCTATTATTCCAGAGTGCGCAATCTGCAGCGGGGAGCGCGCGAAGTCGTAGCCCGCCATGGGGGAAAGATACCTGATTCTCCGCCGGAACTGCGGGCCTTGCCGGGAATTGGCGCCTATACGGCGGGAGCGATTCTCAGCATTGCTTATCATCAGGCGGAACCGGCCGTTGATGGGAACGTGCTCCGGGTGTTCAGCCGGTTGCTCAAAATTGAGGAACCCGTAGAAACGCCGCGGACGAAGCACCGGATTGAAGCGGCAGTGCGCGCCATGATGTCGACGGTTCCCCGGTATGGAGAGATTACTCAGGCATTGATGGAATTGGGCGCGATGGTTTGCATTCCCCGGAGTCCCCGCTGTGAGGATTGTCCTTGGGCTGAAGGCTGCATTGCCCGCCAACAGCAGATACAGGCGTTGCTGCCGAAGAAAAAAAACTTGCCCCCGCCTCGAATCGTCGAAGTTTTAACCGGCATATTGATTGCGGACGACCGGGTTTTGGCGGTGAAGCGTCCCGCCAACGGATTGCTGGCCGGGATGTGGGAATTTCCTTCTGTAGAGAAGGCGGACGCCGGGGTACCGCTGCCGGAGGAACAACTGCTTTTCACGCGCTTTTCGTCGCTGGGACAAGAAGTGACGGTCAACGCGAAAGAACGGGAGTTGACGCACATCTTCAGTCATCGTGAATGGCGGATGCGAGTTTTCTCCTGCCGGGCGATCCGGGTGGCGGAACCATTGCCGGAAAACGCGCTTTGGGTGGATAAGGAACAGCTGTCGAAACTTATCTGGGCCGGGCCGCACCGCAAACTGGCCGCCGAGGTGGAGAAGGCTTTGACGCACGATTGTAAAAGAAAGGTTCGGAGCGATTTTGTCAGTAAGTAATTTGCCTTCCGGGAAGAATTTCAAAAAGTTTTGCCTCCTGCTGATCGGGTTGTTGTTCCTGCTGGCAGTACGTTTGGCATGGGTTCAGATCGTGGACGGACGGATTTGGAGCGAGCGGGCCCGCGAACAACTGCAAGAGAGCCGCAGCCTGCAGACGCCGCGCGGAGCGATTTACGACAGGAACGGGAAGGAACTGGCCATTAGTCACATGGCCAAGTCCTTGTATGCCAATCCCAGGGAAGTCAAAGATCCCGACAAGCTGGCCAAACAGTTGTCGCCCTTGCTGAAAATGGATGAAAAAGTACTGCGCGACCGGCTCAAGGTCAAGGGTGCTTTCATCTGGCTGAAACGAACGCTGGAACCCAATGAGTATCAGCGGGTGGCCGATCTCATCGCCAGGGAAAAAATTCGCGGCCTGGAGTTTCAGGAAGAGAGTCGGCGCGTGTATCCCAACGATATGTTGGCGGCGCATATTTTAGGCTTTGTCGGCACCGACGATAAAGGGCTTACCGGAATTGAGATGGCGATGGATTCCGCAATTCGCGGTCAAACCCACAATCAGATTCTGGATACCGACAGTAAGGGAATTCCCATTTTTAAGTCGATTTTTGCTTTTAAGAAGCCCAAGTCCGGTCAGTCCATTTATCTGACGATTGACAGCGCCATTCAGTTTGCAGTGGAACAGGCGTTGGATCATGCGATTGCCCGGACGCGGGCGCAGGCTGCCACCATGATTGTGATGAATCCGAAAACCGGAGAAATTTTGGCAATGGCCAGTCGCCCTTCTTTCAATCCGAATGTGTTTGACCGTTACAAAGAGCAGGACTGGCGGAACCGGGCCATTGCAACGATCTATGAACCCGGGTCCACTTTCAAATCGATTGTGGCGGCTGCCGCTATTCAGGAAAAAGTGGTTGGCGCAAATGAAATGTTCAATGATACCGGCGGAGTCGACGTCGGCGGGCGTATTATCCAGAACTGGGATGGCGGCAGTTATGGGCGGATGCCTTTTTCGGACATCGTAAAGTATTCCATCAATACCGGATTCGCCGAAGTCGCGAAGCGGATGGGCGGAACGCGGATGCTGAAATATTCGGAGACCTTCGGGTTCGGCAAACCGACCGGCATTGAATTGCCGGGAGAAGAGGAAGGGATGCTGTTAAGCCTGAACCGGATGCAACCTTCCGATGTGGCTACCATGGGAATCGGTCAGGCGGTGGCGGTTACGCCGCTGCAGCTGATCACGGCGGTTGGTTCGCTGGCGAATGACGGCAAACTGATGAAACCTCATATTATCAAGGAAATTCGGGACAGCGACGGGCTATTGGTCAGCTATTCATCGCCCCAGGTTGTTCGGCAGACCGTGTCACCCGAAGTGGCGCATGAGACGCTGGGCCTGATGGAGAAAGTTTTGACGGAAGGCGGCGGCAAAAGGGCGCAGGTGGAAGGATACCGTTTTGCCGGAAAGACCGGGACGGCTGAAAGACTGCGCGACAATGGCGCCGGGTATGATCCTGGACGCTATATAGCCTCGTTTGTCGGCGTTGGTCCGCTGGAGGACGTTCAACTGGCAGGGCTGATCGTTATCGACAGTCCCCAGGGACTTTATTATGGCGGCGAAATTGCCGCGCCTGTTTTTGCCGAGGCCATGACGCAAGTTGTGCGAATCATGGGCGTACGTCCTTCCCAGGTTCTTCCGGTATTTCAGCCGCCCAAGGCTGCTCCCCGGCCACTTCCAGCGGCTACTCCCGCCAAGCTTCCGCCTGCGATCCTGTCGACGGGAAAAATTGCAGCGCCGGACGTGCGGGGAAAAACGATCCGGGAGGCGGCCAGAATACTGCAACAGGCGGGATTGTCGCTGATTCCCGAGGGAAGCGGAGTGGCGGTCCGGCAAAGTGCGCCGCCGAATTCACCGGTAGCAAAGGGAACAGAAATCACGGTCTATTTTGAGCCGAGGTAGCAGGGGATGACCGACAAGGAAAAACTGGCGGGTTTGTTTGCCGATATTGCCCAATGGCTGGAACTGAAAGGGGATAATCCCTTTAAAATCCGTGCCTATGAAGCGGCTTCCCGTATTTTCGAGCAACTGGACGAAGATCCTGCCGTTTTGGCGGCCACGGGGCAATTGGACGAAATCCCCGGCATTGGGAAGGCGATTGCCGCCAAAGCCCGCGAATTTATTGAAACCGGTCGCATGAGTTACCATGATGAACTCAGGGAATCCATTCCGGCCATTCTGTTTGAACTTGTGAAAATTCCCGGGCTTGGCGCCAAAAAAGCATTGGCGATTCAAGAGAAACTCGGGGTGCAGTCCATCGGTGAACTGGAATATGCCTGCAAGGAAAACCGGTTGGTGGAGCTGCCGGGATTCGGCGCCAAAACGCAAGCGAAAATATTGTTAGGTATCGAATCGTTGCGTCGGTTCCAGGGACGGCGCCTGCTTGGCGATGCCCGACCGATGGCGCGAAAAATTGCCGCATTGCTGGAGAAGATTCCGGGTGTGACGGCAGCGGCTGTTGCCGGAAGCATCCGTCGACACAGGGAGACAATCGGCGATATCGACATTGTAGTGGCGGCGACCGACTCTGCTCCGGTGATGGCGGCAGTGGTGGCGATGCCGGAGGTCTTGTCGGTGATCGCACAGGGACCGACCAAGACCAGCGTCACGCTGCAAAACGGATTGAACGTGGATGTGCGGGTGGTGGCCCCGCTGGAATTTTCCTGCGCTTTGCATCACTTTACCGGCAGCCGGGAGCACAATGTGATGCTGCGGGGACGGGCCAAGGATATGGGCTGGAAAATCAACGAATATGGCGTCGAACGCTTGGATGGTTCTTTGGCTGCGGTTAAAGATGAAGCCGGACTTTACCGGCTGTTGGGACTGGAGTACATTGAACCGGAACTACGGGAAGGCGGCGACGAAATTCAGGCCGCAGAGGAACGGAATTTGCCGACGCTGGTGCTGGAATCCCAGATTTGCGGCGTGTTTCATGTTCATACAACTTGGTCGGACGGACGGGCGAGCGTGGCGCAGATGGCGGCTGCCGCACAAAAAATGGGCTGGAAGTATCTCGGAGTTACAGACCATAGCCGAACCGCATTTTACGCAGGCGGACTCAAGGATGAAGCGGTTCTGGAACAACGGCGGGAAATCGACGCATACAATGCGGCGCATCCGGAATTCCATGTTTTTGCCGGAATTGAGAGTGATATTTTACCGGACGGATCGTTGGATTACCCTGACGAAGTTTTGTCCGGCTTTGATTTTATCATCGGTTCCGTGCACTCTTCCTTCGGCATGGAGGAAGCCGCAATGACCGGTCGCATTGTAAAAGCGATGCGCAATCCGTACATGACAATGCTGGGACATCCGACCGGGCGGCTGCTGCTGGCCCGCGACGGATATGCGCTGGATATGAATGAAATCATTCGGGTAGCGGCCCGGACCGGCACGATGATTGAGATCAACGCCAGCCCTTACCGGTTGGATCTTGATTGGCGATGGTGTCGGCAGGCAAAGGAAGCGGGAGTCATGATGTCCATCAACCCGGACGCCCATTCCATGGAAGAACTGACCGTCGTTTCGTACGGAGCCGGGATTGCCAGGAAGGGATGGCTGGAGGCCGGCGATATATTAAATACGCGCGAAACAGCAGAGGCGGCACTTTTGACCCGGAAGCGAAAGAAATGGCAGGGATAGTGTGGCAGGAAAAAACGTAGTGTTCGCGAAAGATTATAATACCGAAACTGGAACCGGACTTTTGGCTGTACCTTTTCAGGAGGGGTTGGAAGAAGTGGATTTGGGAGGGATTGGCTGTTGTTAAGCGATATCGAAATTGCACAGGCTGCCAAAATGAAACCCATCGGCGAAATTGCCGCGTCTTTGGGAATTGATGGCAAGTATGTGGAAAACTACGGGCACTACAAAGCGAAGATTTCACTCGATTTATGGAAAGAAATCGGGCAGCGGCCGGACGGCAAGTTGATTCTGGTCACTGCGATCACACCGACTCCGGCGGGGGAAGGCAAGACGACAACAACCATCGGCGTGGGCCAGGCGCTTGTCAAACTGGGGAAAAAGGCGATCATGATGCTGCGGGAACCTTCGCTGGGTCCGTGCATGGGCGTCAAGGGCGGCGCTGCCGGCGGCGGGTATTCGCAAGTGGTGCCGATGGAAGATATCAATCTGCATTTTACCGGCGATTTTCATGCCGTATCCACAGCGCATGCATTATTATCGGCGGCGCTGGACAACCATTTGCAGCAGGGCAATTTGCTGGGCATCGACCCGCGCCGGATCGTCTGGCGGCGGGCGGTGGATATGAACGATCGGGCGCTGCGCAATATTATTGTGGGATTGGGTGGCAAAGCGCACGGAGTGCCGCGTGAAGACGGATTCGACATCACTGTGGCGTCCGAGGTTATGGCGGTGCTGTGCCTGTCGAAGGATATTGCCGATTTGAAGGAAAGATTGTCGAAAATCGTGGTGGGCTATACGTATGCAGGCGAACCGGTGACTGCGGGAATGCTGAAAGTGCATGGCGCGATGGCCGCACTGCTGAAGGAAGCCATCAAACCCAATCTGGTGCAAACCCTGGAAAATGTACCGGCGATCATTCATGGCGGTCCTTTCGCCAATATTGCCCATGGCTGCAACAGCTTGTCCGCAACCCGGATGGGATTGAAACTGGCGGATTACGCCGTGACGGAAGCCGGATTCGGCGCGGATCTCGGCGCAGAGAAATTTTTGGACATCAAATGCCGGATGGGTGGACTAAAACCGGCGGCTGTCGTGCTTGTCGCGACCGTCAGGGCATTGAAGATGCACGGAGGAGTTCCCAAGGCTGAACTGGGTGAGGAAAATGTTCAGGCCGTTGTCCGCGGCGCCGGAAATCTGGAAAAACATATCGAAAACATGCAGAAATATGGATTGCCGATTGTGGTCGCCGTGAATATGTTTCCGACGGACACCCCGGCGGAATTGGACGCGGTGCTCGCGATTTGCGCGAAACACGGCGTACCGGCGGCGGAGTCCCGCGTATTCAGCGATGGCGGAGCAGGCGGAATCGCCGTGGCGGAGAAGCTGCTGGCGGTACTGGAAAGCGGGCAGGGTTCCTACCGGCCCATTTATCCCTTGGATATGCCGCTTACGGAAAAAGTCCGCACCATTGCCCGGGAAATATATGGGGCGGATGACGCCGTATTTACCAAAGACGCGGAACAAAGCATCGCCCAACTGACTGCCATGGGGTATGGGAATTTGCCGGTGTGTATGGCAAAGACACAGTACTCACTTTCGGACGATCCATCCCTGTTGGGACGGCCGCAAGGTTTTTCCATCACGGTTCGAGGCGCGAAGGTTTCCGCCGGTGCGGGATTTGTGGTCATGCTGACGGGTGAAATTATGACGATGCCGGGGTTGCCGAAAGTTCCGGCGGCTGAAAAGATCGACGTAGACAATGAAGGCCGGATTTCCGGATTGTTTTAGGAGGATATTTCCACGATGGCTTTGATTCTGGCGGGAAAACCGGCTGCCGCCGCCGTACGGGCGCGGCTGACTGAAAAATCGAAACGGCTGCATGAACAAAAAATCGCTTGCGGACTGGCAGTGTTGCTGGTGGGCGACGATCATGCATCCATTATTTACGCCGACTGGTTGGGCAAATTGTGCAGCAGCTTGGGAATTTCTTATCATTTGGCTGCCTTGCCGAGCGATACCACGCAGAAAGAGATTCTGGACCTGATCGGGCAGTTGAATCAAAACCCGGATGTCAGCGGCATTTTGCCGATGATGCCGATGCCGGTTCAGATTGACCCGGACATGGTGGCTTGCAGCATCGATCCGGAAAAAGATGTGGATTCCCTGCATCCGCTGAATGTCGGGCTGGTGGCGGCGGGCAAGAGCCCCTGGGCCCCCTGCACTCCGCGGGCGGTCATGACGGTGCTGGATTATTACGGGATACCGCTGGAAGGAAAACACGCCGTGATTGTCGGACGCAGCAATGTGGTCGGCAAGCCGATGGCCCAGTTGTTATTGGCCAGAAATGCCACCGTGACGATTTGTCATTCGAAGACGCCGAATTTGGGCGAATTTCTGCGGCAGGCCGATTTGGTCGTAGCGGCTGTCGGCCGACCGCACATGATTGACGCAACGATGATCAAACCCGGTGCGGTAGTGGTGGATGTCGGGATCAACGACCGGGAGGGACACATCGTCGGGGATGTCGATTATGAAGGGGTCAGCGAAGTTGCGTCCGCGATTACTCCCGTTCCGGGAGGAATCGGCACGGTCAGCACGGTGATGGTGCTGGAAGCGGTGATGCGAAAATGGCAGGAGTAGAAAGGAAGAATAAAATGCTGGCAATTTGCGGCGGCAAAGTATATACCATGAAGGGTCCCGTGCTGGAACGGGGTTGTGTCTTAGTAGAGGACGGCAAAATTGTCGCTGCGGGTGAAGGATTGGCGATTCCGGCGGACTGCGAAATTTTTGACGCCGCCGGAAAAGTGGTGACGCCCGGACTTATCGATGCCCACACGCATCTGGGCGTGTATTCCGAACCGACCGACTGGTCGGCGGAGGACGGCAACGAAACCAGCGGACCGGTGACCCCGGCGATGGATGCTCTCGACGCGATCAACCCGGCGGATATTGCTTTTGACGATGCACTGGCAGGCGGTGTGACGACGGTTATGATTGCGCCGGGCAGTGCCAACGCCATTGGCGGGCAGTGCGTCGTGGTAAAAACGGTCCGCCGTCCGACGGTGGAATCCATGTTGCTCAAACGATATGCCGGACTCAAAATCGCGTTTGGCGAAAACCCCCGACATGTATATGGAGATAAGCAAAAAGCGCCGGTGACCCGGATGGCGACGGCATATCTGATACGGGAAACGCTGCAGAAAGCGCGGGATTACCTGAAAAAGAAGGGAACCAAAGGATTTGTTCCTGATTTTGGCATGGACGCCGTGCTGAAGGTTTTGCGGCACGAGATGCCGCTACGGGCGCATGCGCACCGGGCTGACGATATCATGACGGCATTGCGGATTGCCCAGGAGTTTGAAGTAGACATCGTTCTGGATCATTGCACCGAAGGTCACCTGATCGCGGAAGAACTGGCCCGGCGACAAGCCAAGGCCGTAGTCGGGCCTCAGCTGATTACGCGGGCAAAAATGGAACTCAAGGATAAAAGTTACCGGACTCCGGCGGTGCTGGACGCGCATGGCGTGCAATTCGCCTTGATCAGTGACCATCCGGTAGTGCCCAACATGTTTTTGTCGGTGTACGCCGGACTGGCCGTTCGTTTCGGATTGTCGCCGATTGCCGCATTGCGGGCGGTAACGAGTGATCCGGCGGAGATTTTGGGGATTGCCGACCGAGTAGGAAAGCTGGCGCCTGGGTGCGATGCCGATATTGTGGTGTGGAGCGGCGAGCCGCTGGAAATGGCCTCGAGGCCGGAAAAAATATGGGTTGGTGGGTCCAGCAGGGATTTGTCGGCCGATAATGGAGGAGCAGCGACATGGCAGCAGAAGTAATGGATCGGGACTGGGAAGAATTCAAGACAAAATTCAATGTCAAATCGCAAATCGACCTGAATCAGTACAAGCCCGCCCAAATGCAACGCAGAATCAGCAATCTGATGACACGCCACAATGTGACCAAGTACATGGACTTTTATCACCTGATTGAGAAAGATGAGGCTCTGTTCCGTTATTTCATCGACTATCTGACTATCAACGTCACGGAGTTTTTCCGGACTCCGGAAAAATTCGTGGAGTTGGAAGAGAAAGTAATTCCGGATCTGATGCAGCAGAACGCTCGGCTGAAGATCTGGAGCGCAGGCTGTTCGACAGGGGCAGAACCTTATTCTTTTTCCATCATGATGTCGGATCTTACCCCGCGTGTAAAGCATCAGATTCTGGCCAGCGATCTGGATATGAAAATGTTGGCCAAAGCCAAAGAAGGCATTTATCAGAACAACGAACTGAAAAATGTGTCACCGGCCCGTCTTGCGAAATATTTCAAGAAGTTGGACGGAGATCATCACGGAGTGACGCAGGATGTGAAGGAAGGGATTACCTTCCAGCACCATAATTTGCTGTTGGATAAGTATGACAGCGGATTCGACCTCATTTCCTGCCGCAATGTCGTCATCTATTTCACGGAAGAAGCCAAGGACAAGCTATATCGACGATTCCTGGACGCCTTGCGGCCGGGTGGAGTGTTGTTTGTCGGCGGCACCGAGGCAATTCTCAACTTCCGGGATATCGGCTTCCAGCACTACCTGCCCTTCTTCTATCGCAAGCCGAAGTAGGAAGCGTGAGCGGTTTTCAAGTTCCCGCCGCTTGAGCGCTTGACAAAAAAAAGCGGGATTGTTAGAATATCATCAAGTTCATATTTTCAATGTCAATGATCAGGAAGAGTACTCGTGCGAGAGAGCCTCAGCGAGCCGGTGACAGTGGAAGACCGGCGTGACTCAACGCGACGAATGGGCCTGAGAGATGCAGTCTGAGCCGCTAACAGCGGGGTAGGCGCTGCCGGGAGACTTCCTCCGTTATCATGGGAAGCGAGTATCGGACATATTTTGTCCCGTACCTGGACCAAGTCGGGCTCGCAAGAGCCAAGCAGGGTGGTACCGCGGGTTGACCCCTCG
>CAZSRN010000031.1:0-6631 GCA_964609115.1 uncultured Veillonellaceae bacterium
TTTTAATTCTGCCGGAAATTCCGCGATCCGGTGTATTCATAGGCGCAGGAGTCCGTTTGGAGAGTTCAATGGCCGTCAATGAGCCGATATTGTACCCGGCTCCTTTTAAAAGGCCTTCCAGTTCCGACGGACTCACTTTTTTCTGCCACTGAAAATAGGGGCTGGTCTGGTCAGAATCCTGTACGCCGCGCAAATATGGATACGCTTTGGAAAATATGGTTTCACTGTTTTCAGTATACCCTCCACCGCTCAGATGGGAATAAGCAGCGGCCAAATATCCCTGATAAAGCATCACCATGCCCCGGGTATCTTCCACGGCCTTTAAAATCTTCTGATCTTCTCCGGTTTGTCCCTCGTAAATTTGGCAGTCTACCGTATCGCAAAGGTCGAATCCATCGTTATTATGCCGTCCGACATTGTATAATGCAAAAGTTCTGAGAGCAACTGCCTGCGCTTTTGTTGCCTGTTCCGGCCATTCCGGCGTCAAGGCTCGAACCAATACCCCATACAGATATTCATCCACCGTCAAAACATTCACAGCCGTCATTCCCGATGCTCCTTGCGTCCGGAAAATTTCGACCGTTCCCCGATAACGGCGATTGTTGACTTCAACCAACCGGTCTTCCCGTTCCATGCTTTTGGGTTTGCGTGGTGCGATTCGCAGGCGGTCACCTTGGACAACCGTGTTGTTGATGACAAATTTGCCTTCGCGCAGCCCGATTCTGGCCTTCGTACCCGCTTCGTATACCCCCAGTATTTTCCCATCGTCCACATTGACGATCTCATAGCCGCCGTTACTGCCGGCCAAAATGCCGAACTGTTTGGTCATGAGGCCAATTCGGATCGGTGGACTATAGGCTCCGGCCGCATCGACTCGAGGAGAATAGAATCCAGCCGCCGACACTACAACTGCCAAAAAAAGAAAAGACACCCGCAAAAAACATTTCATTTTACTCATCGACAAAATTCCTCCCACAAAACCTCTGTTCAACTACCGTCGTGAAAAAAAGAGGTTGAGTATCACCGTCAACACCAAACTGATCAAAATGGAAGTCACAACCGGAAAATGAAAACTGAAATTCTCACGTTCAATATGTATATCGCCCGGCAACCGTCCGAGCGCCGTATATTTTCCGCCAAAATAGACAACAATTCCCGCTATAAACAAAAGAACGCCAAAAATCAGCAGCGTCTTGCCAATCGACTCAAAACCATTTCCGCCCATCATCGCATTCCTTCTTATGATCATTTGTTTTTGCAGTATCGTTCCTTTTCGCTAAAAATACATCCGCAATAGGGTTGACGATACATCTGGCGTTCGCGGCTAATTTTCACACCCTCTTGCCATCCGGGGCGAAAATCCGCATAAAAGAAACCTATCCCCGCCTCTTTGCCGACACGTTCCCCCGTTTCGCGGATGAGATCATGCTTTTGGTAGGGACTCACCAACAGAGTCGTTGTAAAAGCTTCGCAGCCCAGTTGTTTTGCTTGGATCGCCGCTTCCCTGAACCGCATTTCATAGCAGCCTTCGCACCGAATCCGGTCCGTTCGCATGGCTTCAGACAGGAAGTCCTCCAATAAATAGCGTTCATCGACAAGCAGCGGCAATTCAACCGCTGCGGCATATTCCCTGAGTGTGTCGAGTCTGCGTTCAAATTCTTTGTAAGGATGAATATTGGGATTGAAAAAGTATCCTTGAAGTTCATGTCCCATTTCCCGTAACTGCGCAATGGGTGAAATGGAACACGGGCCGCAACAGATATGCAGTAACAGTTTCATGCTTTACCGATCCTTCCACAAGGGTTCCTGCCGCTCCTCCATCTCACTCTCCGTTCGGCAGGGTATCCCCAGATGTCGATAAGCGGCGGCAGTTACCGCCCGCCCTCGCGGCGTGCGGTTCAAAAACCCCATTTGTAATAGAAAAGGTTCATAGACATCTTCGATCGTATCGGTTTCTTCGCTGACTGCGGCAGCGATGGTATCCACTCCCACCGGGCCGCCATTGAATTTTTCAATAATCGTGGCCAAGATGCGACGATCTGTCCGGTCCAGCCCGCAGGCATCGACTTCCAGCATCCCCAGCGCTTTATCCGCAACCTCGCGGGTTATCACATCCCGACCGTCAATTAATGCAAAGTCGCGTACGCGTTTCAGCAGACGGTTGGCTACCCGCGGGGTTCCACGAGCCCTACGGGCAATTTCCTCCGCTCCGCCTGTTTCGACCGACACATTCAGAACTTCGGCAGCTCGCGTCACAATCTGCAACAAGGCTTTCGGGTCGTAATACTCCAGTCGGCACATAACGCCAAAACGATCCCGCAATGGAGATGCCAACGCCCCGGCGCGGGTTGTTGCGCCGACAAGCGTAAATTTGGGCAAGTCGATTCGGATGGAACGGGCGCTGGGCCCCTTGCCAATAATAATATCCAGCGCATAGTCTTCCATCGCCGGATACAATACTTCCTCCACACTGCGATTCAATCGATGAATTTCGTCAATAAACAGCACGTCATTTTCACTCAGATTGGTCAGTAACGCCGCCAAATCACCCGCTCGTTCAATGGCCGGACCGGAAGTGATCCGCAGACTAACACCCAATTCATTGGCGATAATACCGGCCAGCGTAGTCTTGCCCAATCCGGGCGGTCCATGCAGCAATACATGATCCAGTGCTTCACGCCGCGCCAAAGCAGCCTGAATAAAAACAGACAAATTCTGTTTCACCTGATCCTGTCCAATATATTCAACAAGCCGACGCGGGCGAAGACTCAGCTGCCACGTGTCAACCTCCTGTTCCGGACCGGATATCACTCTTTCTTCTTCCATGGCTACCTCCCGCCCATTTCACGCAAGACGGATCGGATTAACATTTCCGCCGTTTTACCCTCACCGGACAATTTTTTCAGGCGGGGAAGGACTTCGCCGTGTTGATAACCCAATGAAACAAGCGCCGCCAAGGCTTCGTCAAAAGCAGTACCTGATCCGGCTTCAGCCGAACCGCCGTCCTGCTCCGAAATCGCATCGGCGCCGATTTGTCCGATTTTATCCCGTAATTCCAGCACTATGCGTTCCGCTGTCTTTTTTCCCACGCCCGATATCCGGGTCAACGCCGTCAGGTCTTTGCGACCGACGGCAGATCGAATCCCGTCCGGTTTCATGCCGGAAAGAATCGCCAACGCCATTTTGGGGCCTACTCCCGTTACCGTCAGCAATAATAGGAACATCTCGTGTTCTTCCATGGTAAAAAAGCCAAACAGCAACATCGCATCTTCCCGGACATTCAGATAGGTAAAAAGCTTGCTTTCCGAGCCGGCAGATAATTTATCGCGAGTTGAGGCCGGAATAAAAACCCGGTAACCGACGCCATTCACATCGATATAACAAGTTTCCGGCAATAGCTGGTCTATCGTGCCGCGTAAATATCCAATCATCAATTCAACCCCGCCAGATTTTTTCGACCGAACTGGAATGAGCGCTACAGATGGCAATTGCCAATGCATCCGCCGCATCGTCCGGCGTAGGTTTTTTTTCGAGGCAAAGCAATCGCTGCGTCATATACGTAACCTGTTCTTTGGTTGCCTGTCCATAACCTACTACGGCCTGCTTCACCTGCAATGGCGTCAGTTCGAGCAGCGGAACGGAATTTTTCTCTATCGCCAGCAGGATTACTCCTCTTGCTTCACTGACCGTCATCGCCGTCGTTACATTCCGGTTGAAGAATAATTTCTCCACTCCCACGATATCCGGCCGCCGATCCCGAACCAGTTCATAAATTCGATCATATAAAAGGTTGAGTCGTTCGGCCCTGCGCATGGAAGGCGTCGTTCGAATTACGCCAAAATCCAGACCGTGCAGGGAATTCCCCTTTAATTCCACAAATCCGTAGCCGCATATCGCATTTCCCGGATCAATTCCCATGGCCAGCAAATTGCCGCCTCCCAAACAGCCTATAGTCTACTCTTCGTCCTCATCGTCCGGAACATCAAAGTTTCCATAAACATTCTGCACATCATCCTGTTCTTCCAGCGCATCCACCAGCCGCATCAGCTTGGCGGCATCGTTGCCTTCCAGAGCAATGGTGGTTTCAGGAATCATGCTGATTTCAGCGGATATCCATTTGATTTTGGCTGTCTCCAGCGCAGTGACGAGGCTTTCGAAATCATCCGGCGCACAGGTGACTTCATATTGTTCCCCTTCACTGTCCATGTCTTCAGCGCCGGCATCCAGCACAATGGCCAGCAGTTCATCTTCCTGCAATTCAGGTGTTTTTTCGATCACTATCAGGCCTTTTTTATGGAACATCCAGGACACACAACCCGATTCGCCCATATTGCCGCCATGTTTCGAGAAGATGTGACGCATTTCCGCCGCCGTCCGGTTGCGGTTGTCCGTCATGGTTTCCACCAGCAATGCGACACCTGCGGTTCCATATCCTTCGTAGGTTATTTCTTCGTAGCTGGATCCTTCGAGCGTTCCCATACCTTTTTGAATCGCCCGTTGAATATTTTCTTTGGGAATATTGTTATCTTTTGCATTTTGCAACGCCAGTTTCAAACGCATATTTCCGGTCGGATCAGAGCCGCCGATTCGCACAGCCGTGGTAATTTCCCTGCTGATTTTGGTGGTTGTCGCGCCGCGCACGGCGTCTGTTTTACCTTTTTTACGTTTTATATTCGCCCATTTTGAATGCCCTGACATGAATGATACAACTCCTTCAATTATAAATTGTGAAGCGGAAACAGTCGTTCCGGCACAGACTTCAACGAGAGTATAACATAAAAGACTATTTCTGTGCAAAAGCCCCCGATCCCTGCATCTATCACTTCCCCGTCAAATTTGTGGTATAATATTTTGGTGAAATGACTGGGGGTATGTTATGCGTCAGATTTATCAGGTTCTCTACAGAAACTTGCGAAATAATTTTCGAGGCTCGGCCACGGCGATCATTATTGTCGGCATCATGGCATTTGTTGTGATCGGCGTGGGTGTCGGACTCGGCTTTTTATCCGCGACAATCCAATCTGCGCCCAATCTTCGCGGCGACATTCGCCCAGCTGCTTCTGCACAGGTTTTTGATGTAAACGGTAAACTGATCACTGTCCTGCATGCTGTGGAAAATCGGTTGCCGGTTCCGCTGGATAAAATCCCGAAAGATTTGCAGAATGCTTTTGTCGCATTGGAAGACAATCGTTTTTATCAGCACGGAGGAGTCGATCCCCGTTCGATTCTGCGCGCCGTGTGGATCAATATTGCGGCTGGCGGAGTATCCGAAGGCGGCAGTACCATCACACAGCAGCTGGCCAAAAATGCGCTTCTGACCCAAGACCGTACCTGGAAACGCAAAGTGCAGGAAGTCATCATTGCTTTTCAAATTGAAAAGCAATACACAAAAAATGAAATTCTCGAACTCTACCTGAATCAAATTTATTTCGGCGCCGGCGCCTATGGTGTCGAAGCAGCCGCCCAAACTTATTTTGGCAAAAGCGTAGAAAAGCTCAATCTTGCCGAGGCTGCCATGTTGGCAGGCTTGCCCAAAAGTCCGAATTACTACTCGCCTTTCAACAGTCTGAAGGCTGCACAGGAAAGACAGGCAACTGTTTTGGACCAGATGGTGAAATATGGGTATCTCGATCAGGCTACCGCAGACAAAACCAAAAAAGTTCCACTTAAGCTGGCCTCCAACGCGGAACCGGTCAAACCTGATCCGAAACAAAAACAAAAAGAGAAAGATGTGGAGGTATCCGCTTCCTATTTTATTGAATACATCACCTCGCAACTTATTGATAAATATGGTGCGGATACGGTATATAAGGAAGGCTTAAAAATATACACCAGCCTTGACATTGATATGCAAAAATCGGCTGAAAAAGCGATGCGTGAACTGCCGACCATGTCTGTCGACAAAAATGGCCTGCAGCAGCCGCAGGGAGCTCTTGTAGCCATTGATACCCATAACGGCTATGTTAAAGCAATGGTTGGGGGCCGTGGAACGGATAAATTCAATCGCGCCGTTTTGGCAGAACGCCAACCGGGTTCGGCTTTCAAACCCTTTGTTTACCTTACCGCTCTCGACAGCGGTAAATCCCCTTCCTCCATTGTAGACGACAGTCCTTTCAGTGTCGGCGGCTACGCCCCCATGAATTATGACCGCACATTCAGGGGCCCCATGACTTTGCGCTCGGCCTTGGCTTTATCCCGTAACATTCCAGCCGTAAAACTGGCTCAGGAAGTCACGCCCGAACGGGTTGTGCGTAATGCGCAAAACATGGGAATTTCAACGTTGGTAACCAGCGGTTCCCATAATGACATTACGCTGGCAATGGCATTGGGAGGACTTACCCGCGGTGTAACCCCCATGGATATCGCAAGCGCCTTTGGTGTTTTGGCCAATCAGGGAGTACGGGTCGAACCCGTCACAATCCTGAAAGTAGTGGACCGAAATGGAAAGGTTCTCGAGCAACATGTTCCCAAAGAACGTGTGGTTATCAATGACAAGGTCGCTTTTTTACTGACGGACATGATGAAAGGTGTTATTCAATATGGTACCGGCGCGGGCGCTAATATCGGCAAGCCGGCTGCAGGGAAAACCGGGACAACCGACGAGCATAAAGATGCCTGGTTTGTCGGATTC
>CAZSRN010000031.1:6641-12874 GCA_964609115.1 uncultured Veillonellaceae bacterium
CAGTGAAGGCACACTGGACGGAACGACCGGCGGAGAAACGCCTGCAACCATTTGGCGTCTGTTTATGAAAGAAGCAACCGCCAAATTAGCTTGGAAGGACTTCCCCCGTCCCCGTGGCATAACTTCCGCTACCGTCTCTACAAAAGACGGCGGCTTGGTGACAGATCCGAAAAACAAAGACGTAATAACTGATTATTTTATTGACGGCAATCAACCGAAACAACCCTCCACAGCGCCTTCAACCGACCCCCATGCGCCGCCGGCAAAGAAACCGGATACGGCGATCCCCGGTCAGTCGGGCAAAACAACAACTCCGACCCAAAAGCCCAGCCCCGCGCCCGGCCCGTCCACTCCTCCGGCAAAAGCTCCAACTAAACCAACAAATTGACTCTTCATGCGGCGCCAGGAATTGGCGCCGCATCTTTACATGGAAGGAGATTTCGCATGACCGTCAGGTTGGTTTTTCTTCTGGCTTTCCTTCATATTTGGGGATATGCTTCAAGTATTGTCTTGGCTTCGTCTCCAGCGTCTCCACTTCCCGTCAAACAAAGCCCCTCTTCGCTGCAGAAACCTGTGGACGATCTGCTCTCGCGTATGAGTCTGGAAGAAAAACTCGGACAATTATTTATTGTTGCTGCAGATGGAGACATTGAAAATCATATTCGAACTTATCATCTCTGCGGAGTTGTTTTATTTGCCCGTCATACGGCAACACTGGATCAAACCCTACAGCTCACAGAAAAAATTTATCAGTCGTCAAATTTAATTGCTCCTTTTATTGCCGTCGATCAGGAAGGCGGACGGGTTTCCCGCCTGGCGTTTGCCACTCCCGTACTGGATGCTCGTCGTTTGGGCAGCCTGCCCCAAAGTTCGTTAGCCCAAATTGGACATATTGTCGGGCTGGAATTGGCGGCACTGGGATTCAATCTGAATTTCGCCCCTGTTTTGGATGTGGACACCTGCGCCGAAAATCCGGTAATCGGCAATCGTGCTTTCAGCGACGATCCATATCTTGTTGCTCAGCTTGGCTCTGCTTATATTGACGGCCTTCATTCTGCCCGCATTCTTGCAGCGGCCAAACATTTTCCCGGCCACGGCGACACCAGCCTTGATTCGCATCTGGTTCTACCCACTGTTTCTCAATCGGCTGAAACACTGCAATCCCGGGAACTGTTGCCGTTTCGGGCAGCCATTCGCTCCGGCGTCGACCTGATCATGTCCGCCCACGTTTATTACCCCTCACTTGAGCCAAAACTCAATTTACCCGCCAGCCTGTCAAAATCGATTCTAACCGATCTATTGCGCCACGAAATGGACTATCCGGGAATCATCATCACCGATGCGATGAACATGAAAGCCATCACTAATCTGGCGGACACCGGTCAGGCCGCGAAGGCCGCATTCATTGCCGGAGCCGATATTATCCTAATGCCCCCCGACTTGCCGACTGCCTATCATGCATTGTTTTCCGCAGTCAAAACGGGGGAAATTCCGCTCTCCCGGGTGGATGCCTCCGTCCGCCGAATTCTCTCTGCAAAATTTCGTTTTCCTGTAAATTCAGCCCGTTCTTTTGAAGAAAAACGGAAGCATGCACTCCACATCGTCGGCTCATCTTCCCATCGTCTTTTAATGGAAAAGATCCTGAACGGCAAGGAATAATCCGCACAGCTCCTTTTAGCAAAAAATGCTGCAGGCACGTTAGCCTGCAGCATTTTTTGCATCCATACAGTTAAAATTCATCCTAGCCCCGATCGAAAAACGGGCTTTTTCCCGTAACGGAGAGTGGAATCCCATATGCAATTTTCACCTGATTATCATCAAACAAATTCAAATTCACCGCAGCTTTTCCGGCGGAAAACATAATCCGGTTGTCCACGTGATGCACCGCCGCCACACCGACTGCCGATCCAATGGCAATTCCGAGATCGCCAATGCTCACGGCACACAGCCCGCCATTTTTCACATTGTCTTCGCAATCCTTATATCCGCAAAAACCACAAGGTTTGGCGCCCAAAGGTTTCACACGCTGCCCCAATAGCAGGACTACAGGCGCTTTGTCCACGTTGCCGGCATCGCGTTCGAAATGCGGCAAGCCCCCATCTTCTTTCAAAATACGGCGCATTTCAGCCGACAACTCATTTTTGGCCTTAGCCCGAACCGCGATGACGACCAGATTATCCACGCCTTTGCCTTTCGGCGCTGTTCGCGCCGCCAATGCCATCAGCTCGACCACTCCATCCAGTGCCCGTGATTCCATTTCCGAACTTTTTGTTATCATATTTTTCACTCCTTCTGTTCTCATGATAACTTGGCAACTGACACTCCCGTTCCTCCCTGGTTGATTTCACCAATGGTCACGTTCTTAACCCGGGGGTGCGCCGTTAAGAACGCTCTTACTCCTTTACGCAACGCCCCGGTGCCTTTCCCATGAATGACCGAAATGGAATCCAGTCCGGCCAGTACCGCATCGTCAATATATTTTTCCAGAACATAGGCCGCTTCGTCATTATTCAGCCCCCGGATATCAATTTCCCGCGATACGGCATGTGCAGGCTCTTGGGGTTGCTGCCTCTCCTGACGTTCACGCGCGGGGATTTTTTTCTGTTCCGATTTTTTCAACACCTTGCACACAGAACTGGGAACGACAGTTTTTAATGCACCCATTTGAACCGTCGCCGATTCTCCATCGATCGAGAGCACGGTTCCCTGCTGGCCAAGATTGGTCACAAACACAACTGAACCTTTGACGGGCAATACACCTTCTCCGGTTTCAAATACGGGAGCCGCAGCGCTTGTTGTTAGCGGATTCAATTCACTGATCTTTTCCCGTATCTTTTTTCGGGCGTCTTCGATACTGTTCTGTAAAGAAGGGTGCTGCGCCAGGGAAAGCTGCTGCTTCAAATCAGAAATGATGGATTCCGCTTCGAGGCGGGTTTGACGCACCAGTTCATCGGCATCAGCACGCGCTTTAGCCAAAATATCTTTCTTTTTACTTTCCCACAGCAGTTTTTCCTTTTCCATGGCTTGACGAAGCCGCACTGACTCCATGCGAAGCACAGCCGCTTCTTCCCGTTCAAGCTCGCTGGCCCGCTTGTGTTCTTCCATCGCGGAAAGCACAGTCTCAAACTTTTGATGCTCTCCACCTGTCAAAATTCGTGCGCGATCCACCAGTTCCCGGGACAGTCCCAGCCGTTGGGAAATGGCAAAAGCATTGCTGCTGCCTGCCACGCCAATCAATAATCGGTACGTCGGACGCAAGGTTTCCAGATCAAATTCGACGGATGCGTTTTCGACCCCCTCATGAGTGTACGCGAAAGCCTTCAGCTCACCGTAATGGGTCGTTGCAATCGTACGAATCCCCTGCGAATGCAAGTGTTCCAGAATGGACATCGCTAAAGCGGTTCCTTCTTCCGGGTCTGTTCCTGCGCCGATTTCATCGATCAGAACCAAACAGCGCGGTGTAACCTGTGAAAGAATACGAACCAAATTGGTCATGTGTCCGGAAAATGTGCTCAAGGATTGTTCAATACTCTGCTCGTCGCCAATATCGGCAAAAATATTGTCAAAAACAGCCATTTCCGATTCCGGCGCCGCAGGAACAAACAAGCCTGACTGCATCATCAGCGTCAACAGTCCCAATGTTTTCAACGCAACCGTTTTTCCGCCGGTATTCGGTCCGGTAATCAGCAACGTATCAAATTCGCCGCCGATTCGAATATCAATGGGTACGATGGAGGCGGCTGGAATTAACGGATGTCTGGCCTGGCGGAGATGGACACGTCCCTCTTCCGTAAAGAATGGTTTTATCGCCCGCATTTCCAGCGCGAGCCTTGCTTTTGCAAATATAAAATCGAGTTGGGCCAAAATATCGCAATCGGCTTCAATTGTATCCGCCTGTGTCGAAACATGAACGGACAATGCCAGCAGAATTTTTTCCACTTCCGCCTGCTCGGTTGACAACAGCCCTTTCAGATCATTGTTTAAGTTGACTAATGCCATCGGTTCGATAAAGACGGTTGCGCCGCTGGCAGACTGATCATGCAGGATCCCTGGAAATTGGTGCCGATATTCCTGTTTGATCGGAATTACATACCGGTCGCCCCGCATCGTATATAACGCATCCTGAAAAAAAGTCCGGTATTGGCTGGAGCGCAAAATCGAGTCCAGTTTGTCCTTGACGCGCCCCTGTAATGTGCGAATTTCGCGCCGTACCTGTCCCAATTTGTCACTGGCCTCGTCTTTCACGGTTCCATTATCATCGATTGCTTTTTCTATGGCAAACTCCGTCGCCCGCAGAATGGTCAACCCCTGCACCCAGCTTTCCAACCCTTCTACCGGGTCGGGAAAATCGGCAAAGAAACCTTTCATCAAACGAGCCGCCCGCAAAGTAGAGGCAACCGCCAGCAATTCCTCACCGGACAAGCCGCCGCCAACACGCGCCCGACCCATGGTTTGCCGCAAATCCCGAATGCCGCCAAAGGGAATGGACGGCGCCTGCCGCAGCACAGTTACCGCATTTTCAGTATAATCCAGCTCTTGTTGAACCTGCAATCGATCGGAAGACGGTTGTAATGCTTCTATCAGCTCGCGTCCCCGTTGGGTTGACGCATATTCGGCAAGACGTGCGATAACTTTTGCATATTCCAATGTTCGTAAAGCGGATGGGTCCATTGTTTTCTCCTTATAGTACGCCGCGGAAATAATGTCCGCGAGTAATGTCGGCATGCTCGATCGCGTCCACATCCATCAAGGACAATCCGGCTGTTCCCGCATCCAGCGCCCTTCTGTAAAAACCGGTGATCTTCGCAATGGCTTCCGACTTCATGTCACAAGCCTCAATGCGGATTCTGGAAATTCCGGCCTGTCCGAATCGCGGAACATGAGGCAGCATGGACAGTTCCTTGCCGTTCAGAATATGCATCCGGCAAGCATCATCGCTTACAATCGGAAAAAATTCTTCCTTGCGGTCCTGCAAACGGTATTCGCCCAGCTTGCAAGCGCCAATGCAGGCATTGCCGTCTTGCTCCCCAATATACGCACCCAATGCGCAAAATTCGGAAACCATCAACGTGATTCGCCCATGAACCAGACATTCCAAATCAAGATGGGTTCTTTGCGCCAATCTTTCCACCTGAACAAAGGTCAATTCCGGTGATAATGTCGCACTCGCAGCTCCCTGTTCGCGTATAGCTTCCAAAGCCTCCGAGTTAAATAGATTGAGCGGGTAATCGGCATGAATTTTCATGCCCGGCACGTCCTTCATCTGAGCCAACGCTCCCAAATTTGCAACACTGACGGCATCCGGCGCCATTTGAGAGAACCATTCCATTCTTTGCATCACTTCCGCATGCCCTACTTGCCGTACAATTCTGGGTAAACTGAGAATTGCTTTTTTCCCGGCGTTGCGAATCAGGGACAATAGCTGCTCATAGTCAGTTCTTTGGTAGAGGGAGCCGTGAAACCGTTCGCCGCTGATCATGAGCCAATCGGCGCCACCGTTCAACGCAGCCTGTGTCTGTTCCGCCGTATCCACTTTTACAAGCAACTCCGGCGTTGTGAATTTTCCGTTCCGTACAACGTTCAACGGCGTTTTGGTTTCTTTTATTTCCAGCCCTGCCGTTGCCAGCTCTTGCAGCGGTACACGTTGAAATGGAAGCAACCGGGCAACTTCAAGCTGTTCAACCGCCCGTCGCCGGGCATCATTGATTTCTGAAACAGGAACCATTACCTCGCCTTCCACCAAGGGGAAGAATGTTTCAATCCGGAACGGCGTATTCCCCAACCGCGAACATTGGGCTTCAAGCCCTTCCGCAGTTAGCGGACGATTCCGCGCCGCCTGCCCGACTTGATGAGTTTCAGCGCTGCCGACATTTCCCGCTTGATCTTCAACTTCGATTTTTAGCGGGCTATCGACAGCGGCCGTTACTGTCATCTTGATGGGAATTCTTCTCCGTGCATAAGGCTTGGCAAACCAAGACCGCGCTTTTTCCGTCAGCCGGAAATCAAAGGTTTTGAACACCCTGTCGCCGGGTCGAACCTGATCCTGACACGGAATGACTACTTCCTGATGTGCGTCGGCTTCATTTACGGCACACCCGTCTATGATCATTTCCTTCACTTCAATATTTACCCGCCCGCCTACTTTGACCCAGGCTTCCACAATATCGCCCACAGCCAACGGTCCGTCCAATTTCAGAATCATCTGCCGTTCCATCGGCAAATACCGAACGACA
>CAZSRN010000032.1:0-12413 GCA_964609115.1 uncultured Veillonellaceae bacterium
CTATATTGCGAATATGCCGGGACATCTCTCTTGACAGTTCCCGCATGGACTCCATATCCGGCAGATATGCCAATGAATGGCACATTCCTCCCCCATCTTCACAGGTTTCAATCTCAGCGCCAAGAATCAGCGTAACTCCATTGTGATAACGATATCCACCGTCTGATTGCAGAACCAGAAGCCCCTCATCCACAAGTTGTTGAAGATCTTCCTGCACCCAAGGCGATAGGGCATCCACGATACCCACAATTTGAATCCCTTTACGCCGCAGCGCCGTATCCAAAATCGTCCGAACCGTCAAGCGGCGTGAAGTGGGGATTTTCACCCAGCGGCCGGATTCACTGATCCCGACATGAATGTGAAAATCAGCGTAATAGTTATTCATTTTTCGTCCTGAAGCAGATAAAGCCCTGATATGGTTTTAGCGTCACAAATCAAGCCTTCTCGAATCATACGTCGAATATCTCCCTGGTCATAAGCTTTAACTTCCAAAAACTCGTCTTCATCAGGATTGAGTGCGGTTTTGACCAAGTCGCAGGCAATGTATATATGAATCACCTCATCGGTAAAACCCGGCCCCGTAAAGATCGAAGCTCTACGCTCCAGTGAACCGGCCCGATGTCCGGTTTCTTCTTCCAGTTCTCTTAGGGCGCATTGATCCGGATCTTCACCGGGATCCATTTTTCCGGCTGGAATTTCCAACAAAACTTGTCCTACCGGATGTCGAAACTGTCGAACCATTAATACTTTTCCATTCGGCAAAACCGGAACAACCGCCACCGCACCCGGATGTCCAACCACTTCGCGTGATGCTTCCTTGCCGTTTGGCAAACGAACAATGTCTTTGCGCAAATTGACCACTTTACCCGTATATATTTTCTCGGTCGAAATAAAAATTTCTTTTAAATTCTCGTCCATTTATTCTATCCCTTTCATCGGTCTGCACCGGCGGCATCCGTCAACCTGTTTATTCTTCCCATGGGTAAGTCGTCATCGGTTGCAAAGGCAATACACTCTCTTCCGAGTTGAAGTCGGCATACAGCCATGTTGGGGCCACCAGCCATCGCACCGGCAACCCGGTCCTGCCGGACACTTCCCTAACCACCCGCAATCCCGCTGTCACATGTTCCTTCACAGTATCCGGGCCCATATTGGAATTGCTGACCAATCCCGTAATCGCCAGCCCGGAAGCTGTTTCAATATTTCGTATGGATGTAACAATCTCCTGTGCCGTCGTGGAAAACGGTCGGCAAATATTGACCACCATAAGAACTTCACTGCCGTTATCCCGAATACGGTCACGCACCTGTCCCAACACGATAGCGGCATTAGCGCCCCCTACATCAATAACAACCCGGTATTCATGATTAAACAAAACCCGAGTCAGTCCTGCAGGCATTATCGGCAAATCGGCATGGGCCAAACCGCCCTGTGGCGCTACGACAGTTATGCCTTCACGTTCCAATCGCTGTCGGTGCTCCCTTGTGCGAAAATAAGGTTTGACCAGATCCATATCCACAACCGCCGTCATCAAACCGGATTTTTGCATATAGGATGCCAAAGTAACCGCTAATTCGGTTTTTCCGCTGCCAAACTCGCCAACGAGAACTTTTATTCGGGGAGCGATTTCTTCCCGTTTTCGGAATGCGTCAAAATCAAAGTCCATGGTTAAGCCTCTATTCGTAAACTTTCGCCGCTTCTTCCCCATGCAGCACTCGCAGCGCCCCTTGCGCCAATGCCAACAATTCATCTTCTCCAGGATAAACCAAAACTGTTCCCAGAAACTGAACACGCTCCCGTATCCACCCGACCAATCGTTGTGAATAGGCCAATCCGCCCGTCAATACAATTGCGTCAATTTCGCCGTTAACGACAGTGGCCATTGCACCAATTTCTTTTGCAATCTGATACGCCATCGCTTGATAAACCAGCATTGCCTGTTCATCGCCCGCCTCAATCTGTCGTTCCACTTCGCGGGCATCGCCGGTTCCCAGATAAGCGATCAAGCCTCCCCGGCCATTTATCTTTCGCATGATTTCTTGAAAAGTATAGCGACCGGAATAACAAAGTTCCACCAATGGGCCGATTGGCAAATATCCGGCTCTTTCCGGAGAAAAGACGCCGCCATTCATCGGGTCGACAACATCAATCATCCGTCCATTCTGTTGCACAGTAAAAGAAATTCCACCGCCCAGATGGCCCATAACCAAGGTAGCGTCTGCAAAATCCTTGCCGAGATCCTTAGCCGCCCTGCGGGCAATAGCCTTCAGATTGAGTGCATGAAAAATACTGCGTCTGGGCATTTCCGGCCATCCGCTAATCCTGGCAATGGGGTCCAGCTCATCCACACTGACCGGATCAACAATAAAAGCAGGCAATGCATGCGGTTTTGCAATTCCCTGTGCGATCAGTCCACCTAAATTGGATGCATGATGAACCTGCACATGGTGGTAAAGATCATCCACCATCGCCTCATTGACCGCATACGTTCCGCCCGGAATAGGCTTCAAGCCCCCGCCCCGCCCTACAACAGCATTGAGGTTGTCCACCGAATAACCATGTTTGAGTAAAGTTTGTTCTACCAACTCCCGCCGATAATCATATTGCGCATAAATATCGGCAAAAGGCGCCAACTCCTCCGTACTGTGGCGAATTACTTCTTCAAACAGCACTTTTTCTTCTTCATATACGGCAATTTTTGTTGAAGTGGACCCTGGATTAATTGCCAGCACTTTATTTTTTTTTCTCATTCTGCAGCCCCTCTTCTTTGTAATATGGAATTTGTTGTAGTTACGACGCCGTCTTGATGGTGTCTTTCCACTGGATTGCCGCCCGAACCATATCGGCGGCATTTTCCAATCCTGCCCGAGTTATGGGCTCTCCGCCGATCATCCGGGCCAGTTCAGCCAGCCGTTCCTCATTCGACAGAGTCTTGACATAGGTTTGGGTTCGCTGATCCGCCGCTCTTTTTTCGATATGAATATGGCAATCCGCCATCGATGCTATTTGCGGCAGGTGAGTAATGCACAACACCTGTTTCTGTACGGCCACCTGCCCAATTTTTTCCGCCACCTTGCGGGCCGTCTGCCCGCCAACCCCTGCGTCTATTTCGTCAAAAACCATAACCTGCGCCCCATTATTTTGAGAGCATACTGCTTTAATTGCCAAGGCCACCCGTGACAGTTCCCCGCCGGAAGCAACTTTGGAAAGAAGTCTTCGTTCCTCCCCCGGATTGGCGGAAAACTCAAATCGAATGCTGTCAAGACCGGATGGCGAATAGTGGTCCGTTGCGGTCACCTGAATAAAAAAGCTTCCTCCCGGCATTCCCAAATCATGCAGTTGGCTTTCAATCGCTCTGCTCATTTTTTCTGCAGCCTGCACCCGCCTGTTATGCAAGTCATTCGCATAACACTCCAGTTCCAGTTCCTGCTGCGTCAACAATTGTTGCAGCTCCTGCAAAACCTCGTCATGCCGTCCAAGATCGTCAAGTTCCTGACGGGCAGCACAACCATAAGCAAGAACCTCTTCAACCGATGTACCATACTTTTGCTTTAGCCGATAAATCAGATCCATTCGTTCCTGGAGCTTTGCAAGTTTGAGCGGGTCAAATTCGACCTGATCCAAATAATCACGCAGAGTGGGCGCCAAATCTTCCAATTGCACAACGATCTCGGATAATTGCCGTGCATATCCGAGTAATGCGTCGTCAAAGCGAGCCGCACTTTCCATGTTGCGGCGACATTCTTGCAAAATGTCAATTACAGGCTGTTTCCCATGACGGTCACCATCAGAAAGAACCGTCCAGGCGCTTCCAACTGCCGCGCTAATCTTTTCTGCATGAGTCAGTAAAGAAATTTGTCGCAGCAAATCTTCTTCTTCCAGCGCCTTAAGTTTTGCGGCTTCGATTTCCTCGGTCTGCCACTTCAGCATATCCATACGCTGCGCCCGTTGCCGCTCATCTCTGTTTGCCGACACAATTTTTTCCTTGGTTTGCCGCCAAGCTTCATGGATTTCGCGATATCTTGCCAACAGCGACAAAATAAAATGTTCCGAACCATCCAGCAGATCCATATAAGATTCCGGGCGCAACAAGGCCTGATTTTCGTGCTGACCATGCATATCCAGCAGCATTTCACCGATACTGCGCAATAAAGAAAGCGGCGCATGAGTCCCATTCAGCAGCACCGTGTTTTTTCCCTGCCGGGACACGGAACGGCTGATGAATACCAATCCGTCTTCTTCCAGCGGAATATCCTGATCCAGCAACATCGCCAACACGCCGGGATGCTGTTGCAGATCAAACACGGCTTCAACACGGAACATTTCGCTGCCGGTGCGAATCATTTCCGTGGAAGAACGTCCACCCAACACCACACTCAGTGCATCAACGATCATCGATTTTCCAGCGCCGGTTTCACCCGTAAGCACATTAAAACCTGACGCAAATTCGATTTCCGCCTGCTCTATCAATGCAAAATTAGAAACCTTTAATACCTGCAACAAGCAAATCGCCTCTACATAATGGATTCAAAACGTTCTTTCACAAGTTCAACCGCTTTTTCCGGCTTAATGACTAAAAATATCGTATCGTCGCCGGCAACCGTTCCAATAATTTCAGGCCAGCGGATGTTATCCAGAACATAGGCCACCGCTTGCGCGGTTCCGGGTAGTGTTCTCAATACAATAATATTACCGCTGCTGTTTACCGATAAGACCGAATCCTGAAAAGTCTTCTCCAGCCGGGCCACAGAAACCGTAACATTATGTTCGGATGGAAAAGCGTAACGATAACCGCCATCGCCCGTGGGAACTTTGACCAGCATCATTTCCTTGATATCACGCGACACAGTCGCCTGTGTCACATCAATTCCTTCATTGCGCAGTGCATCCGCCAATTCATCCTGTGTCCCGATTACAAGTCTTTCCACGATTTCTTTCACACGGGATTGACGATGTGTTTTCATAATGATTCGTTCCTCCTCGCTTTGCCTATAGAGTAGAGGATAGCCGGATTATTTTTTTGATTGATAAAACTGAGTCGACAAATGGTAAATAAATTTTGGGAACAAGTCGACAGATACTCTTCGAGAAAGGTAATTTCACGTCGGCCCGGTTCATGTCCAGGGTAAGCAACAATTGCAATCCGCCCATCCGGCGCCAGCATTTCGAGCAATTCCTTTAAGGCTGTTGCCAAAGACGATGGATTTGTGGTAATTGTATGAGCTTGCCCCGGCAAATATCCCAGGTTAAAAATTGCCGCATCAACCGGTTCCTTTATATATTCAGCCACTTTGGCATGATCCGCCTGAAGTAACGATACCCTGTCGCCAAACCCGTACTGCTTTAATAGTCTTTCACTAGCGTCAATCGCAGTTTGCTGAATATCAAAAGCCCAAACTCGACAACTCGGGCTTGTCTTCCGGCAAAAGAACAAGACGTCGTGTCCATTCCCGGCCGTCGCATCCACCACGCATTTCGCCTGCGCCAACGCGGGTTCTAAAAAGAGCCTCGCCGCTTCCATTGCATTACGCGGGATCATCCGGATCGCTCCGTCTCAATTTTGTCCGTAACGATTCATAAAAACTGCCGCCGTTGAATTTAACAAATCGCGCACAGAAAGGAGAACTCCTAACAATGATCTTGTCTCCGGAGCGAAGGTTATATAAAGTTTGCCCGTCAACGGTAAGCACAATATCCTCATGGGTAGCCTCGGTTTCTATCCGAATCTCTTCTTTATCCGAAACCACTATGGAACGGGTATTGAGGCTATGTGGACAAATCGGCGTAACAATGGTCACTTTCAGGTTGGGACTGACAATGGGGCCGCCCGCCGACAATGAATAACCCGTAGAACCTGTAGATGTAGCCACAATCAGCCCGTCTGCCGGATAATGAGCGGTCAGATATCCATCAATAAAAAGTTTGAGTCGAATCATCCGTGAAAAGCCGCCCTTAGCCACAACCACGTCATTGAGAGCCGAGGGTGCGACGATCTGTCCGTCGGGACGATCAATAACCGCTTCCAGCATTCGGCGTTCTTCGATGTAATAGTCGCCGCGAATCATCCGTTCCATGTTTGGGGCCAGTTCCGACAGTTCGATATCCGTAAGGAAGCCCAATTGACCCATATTAATGCCGCATACCGCCACCCCGTGCGGAGCTACTTCGCGCGCAGTGCTCAGGAGCGTCCCATCGCCACCCAACGTAAGTGCAATAGCCAGCTCTTCACCCAAAAATTCACGGCTGCAGCTCAATTCCTGATGGTTCATCAGTGTAGCGGCTTCCTCCGGCATCAAGACCTGAACCTTCTTTTCCTGCAGAAATTGAATCAACCAGTCCAGAACAGTTGAAACCCCCTGCTTTTTGGTGTTGGGAAACAAACCAATGGTTAACAAAGCATTACCTCCGTATAGGCTGAAGAGCCTGATGGGCCGCAGCAACCGTTTGCGAAACCATCGCCAAAAATCCTTCCGGTTGCGGCGCCGACATCGATAGATGCAATAGATACTCAATATTTCCTTCCGGTCCGGTAATCGGTGAATAACTCACAGCTACAGGAATCAGTCCGATTTCCTGTGCGCAGGCTGCAACCCGACGAATAACTTCCTCATGAATGGCCGGATCTCGTACAACCCCTTTTTTCCCTACCTGTTCCCTGCCGGCTTCAAACTGCGGTTTTACCAAAACCACCAGTTCACCCTTGGGAGCCAACAGCGGGGGAAGCGCCGGCAGTATCTTGGTCAGTGAAATAAAAGACAAGTCTGCGCTGATAAAGTCTACAGGCAATCCAATCATATCCATCGTCAGATAACGGGCATTGGTTCGCTCCAAGACAGTCACGCGTGAATCGTTGCGCAGCGCCCAGGCCAATTGACCATATCCAACATCAACGGCAACCACATGACTGGCCCCGCGCTGCAGCGCACAGTCCGTAAAACCGCCGGTTGAAGCTCCGAGGTCCAATATCCGTCGCCCGGAAAGATCGATCGCAAACGAGTCCAACGCCTTGACCAGTTTTAGCCCCCCGCGACTGACATAGGGGTTGGCATTGCCGGTAAAGCAAAGTTCTGCGGTTTCTGCAATCATGGTACCGGCTTTATCGACCCGCTGTCCATTCACCGTAATCTGTCCGGCCAATATATAAGCTTTCGCCTGATCCCGTCCTGTTGCCAGTCCTTTTTGGACAACCAACGCATCAAGTCGTTGTAACGTCACAATCATCCACCCCGATAAATTTACAAACGCTCTCTGCGATACCGGCAGGATGTAACCCCAAAACTTCCAGCAGTTCTTCCCGTGAACCCTGTTCAATAAAGCAATCCGGCAATCCTAGCCGAAGAATTTTTGCTCCGGCGGTTCCCATGTTGTTGATACTTTCCAGTACGGCGGAACCAAAACCGCCCATCAGGCTGTTTTCTTCGACAGTTACAATCCACCGGGCCTGCTTCGTCAATGTGTTCAGTACTTCTTCGTCCATGGGTTTTATAAATCGGGCATTGAGAACGCCTGCTTGAATTCCCTTTGCTTTAAGAATTTCCGCCGCCTTCGTCGCCGCCTGAACCATGGTTCCGATTGCGACAAATACCAGTTCACTTCCCTGCTGTATCCATTCACTCCGGCCCAACGGCAATAGCGTCGGTTTTTCCGGCATCACGAACCCAGCGCTGCGTCCCCGGGGATATCGCAACAGAACCGGCCCGTTTAAATGAAGAGCCGTATACAGCATATCGCGCAATTCTGCTTCATCTTTGGGAGCCATGACAGTCAGATTGGGAATCAAGCGTGAAAAGGATAAGTCAAAGGCCCCGTGATGGGTTGGACCATCTTCACCCACCAGCCCTGCGCGATCCAAAGCCAGCACTACCGGCAAGTTTTGCAGGCAAACATCATGAATCAGGCTGTCAAAGGCCCGCTGCGAAAAAGTTGAATAGACAGCAACCACCGGGCGTTTTCCCTGTGACGCCAGACCCGCGGCCATCGTTACGGCATGCTGTTCAGCAATTCCTACATCAAAAAATCGATCCGGATACTTTTGCGCGAACTTGTCCAAGCCCGTTCCATCCGACATCGCTGCCGTAATCCCCACTAAATCAGGAATCTCGGCTGCCATTTCAAGCATGGCATCACCAAATACAGAAGTATATGTGGGCGACTGCACTCCCTTGATCGCCTTGCCGGACTCCACGCAAAAGGGCCCAACCCCATGAAATTTATCAGCCCGACATTCAGCCGGCAGGTAGCCTTTGCCTTTTTGCGTCAGCACATGCACCAGCACCGGTGATCGAAGGCTTTTCGCCTTTTCCATGACTTCAACCAGCAAGGGCAAATCATGCCCGTCAATCGGCCCCAAATAGGTAAATCCAAGCTCTTCAAAAAACATGCCGGGAACCAGCAAATATTTGACGCTGTCTTTCAACCGCTCCGCCGTATCGGCGACGCTGTCGCCAATCGCAGGAATCCGGCGCAGCAAGAATTCAATATTGTGTTTGGCCCACGAATAGGTAGGCGTCAATCGCATTTTGGATAAATAATGGGATACGGCCCCAACATTTTTATTAATCGACATCTCATTATCATTCAATACGACAATAAGATCCCGTTTCAGATGTCCGGCATGATTAAATCCTTCGAAAGCCAAACCGCCAGTCAACGATCCGTCTCCGATTACGGCAATCACTTTGTGCTTTTCGCCACGCATATCCCTTGCCAGCGCTATTCCCAGCGCTGCAGAAACAGACGTGCTGGAATGTCCTGCGCCAAAAGCGTCATGGGGACTTTCATCCCGGCGCGGAAACCCGCAGATCCCTTTATAAGTCCGTAACGTGCTGAATCTGTCCCGCCGACCCGTTAAAAGTTTGTGAACGTAGGATTGGTGACCCACATCGAAAACAATTCGGTCCCGGGGAGTATCAAACACTTTATGCAATGCCAGCGTCAGTTCGACAACCCCTAAATTGGAGGCCAGATGTCCCCCGTTGCGGGAAACCGTCTGTATCAGCAAATCCCTGATTTCTTGGGCCAACCCATCCAACTCTTCATAAGAAAGGCGGTCAATGTCACTCGGCGAGCAAATGTTTTCCAAATAACAGCTCAAAAAAAGGGCTCCTTTCAGGAATAAATAATACGGCAGACAAACCAGCCCACCAAAAATCCTTGCACGGCGCCCGCCAGCACTTCCAATGGCGAATGGCCGATCAATTCCTTTAGGCGGATATTTTTCAGTGGATGCTCCGCCTTCAGTTCCTGCACGATACGGTTAATGGCGCGTGCATGCCGCCCTGCATGGCGGCGCACTCCTGCCGCATCATACATGACAATGCCGGACATCACAAAGGCAATCGCAAAAAAAGGGCTGTCAAATCCTGCAGTAAAGCCGCACGAAACCGTAGTTGCAACCACCATGGCCGAATGCGAACTCGGCATCCCTCCTGCGCCTGTAACCCGTTCCCAGCGAAAATCGCCCCGCAAAAGATCCCTGATAATTTTGGTCAACTGAGCTACTGTCCATGCAGCAATCGCCGACATAAAAACTTGATTGCGAAGCAATGAACCGATCCATTCATTCATAGCAAACCTCTCAACTGTCGCGAGTCAGCAAATACTCCGACAGGCTCCTAAGCACGCAGGCTTTGTCACCAAACCGGTTGAGAGAGTCAATGGCTTCATCCACCGCGGCCTTTGCCATAAGACGCGCCTCCGGCAGGGAATACACAGAAACATAAGTTGCTTTATGGTTTTTCTCATCACTGCCGATTGGTTTTCCCAACACTTCTTCCGTTCCGGTCACATCCAAAATGTCATCTGTAATCTGAAAAGCCAATCCAAACTGTTCCGCATAATCCGTCAAACTTTGAATATCTTCAGGGGAGCCGCCGCCAAGAATCGCCCCCGCACGCAGGCTTGCCCGAAACAAAGCGCCTGTTTTAAGCCGATGCATCAACTTCATGACTTCAGGTGTCGGCTGTTGGTCTTCCGAAGCCAAGTCAATCGCCTGTCCTCCTACCATACCGGAAGGACCGGCCGCTTGTGCTATTTCCCGTGCAACTTGCGCCAATTTTTCCGAAGAAACCTCCGGCTGTGACAACAATGTTTCAAAGGCAAGGGTCAATAGCCCATCGCCTGCCAATATGGCCATTGCTTCACCAAACACTTTATGGTTGGTAAGATGTCCGCGTCGATAATCATCGTCATCCATGGCCGGTAAGTCATCATGGATCAGCGAGTAAGTATGAATCATTTCCATAGCGCAGGCTGCATGTAAAAAACGTCGCCCGTCCGTTCCAACCGCATCGGCCGCAGCCATCAATAAAAACGGCCGCAATCGCTTTCCACCGGCAAAAAGGCTGTATCGCATCGCCTCCGTCACGCGGGCCAAAGGACCCGTCTGTTCAGGGATCAATGTCTGCATACAGTCTTCCATCAATACTTGCCGTTCTTTTAAATACTTACGCCACATCAGTCCGCCTCCGGTAGTGTCAGGTCCATTTCCGACAACACTCCATCCGATTCCTTGACAATTTGATGGACTGCAGCTTCAGCCGCCTGAAGTTGCTGGAGACAGAATTGCGAAAGTTTCGTTCCTTCCGCATATTTTTGCATTGCGATCTCCAGCGGCAGTTCACCGCGCTCCATCTCTTCCACCAAGAGTTCAAGCTGGTTCAAGGCTTCATCAAAACTTTGTTCAGTTGCCAATTTGGAATCTTTCTTCTTCATGGATGTCTCACCTTCTCTGTCTGAGTCACCACGGCTCCCAATCTCCCCTCCTGCAACCAGATGTCCAGCTCATCCCCCGCTTGGACAGCTTCCGAGTTGGAAACAATCCGCCCATCCAGCCTCCGCACCACGCTATATCCCCTCTGCAATACCCGCAATGGACTGAGCATGCTCAGTTTCTCGTCAGCCAGACGCCATCGCTGTTTATTATCCTCAATCAATTTGCTGATCCGGTTCTCCAGTCGCTCCTGACATTGGTCCACTGCCTGAATTTTTTCCCGAAGCAACTCTTGCGGATGCCGGAAAAGTCTGGAGGAAAGACATCGTTCCAAACGAAGCCGTCGTTGAATCAATCGATGAGTCATGGATTGATTCAAGCGGTACTGGTCGGCTTGCAAACGCCGGAGTAATTCCAGCCGATCCGGCACAACCATCTCCGCGGCTTGCGAGGGCGTTGCCGCCCGCAAATCCGACGCGAAATCGCTCAGCGTATAATCCGTCTGATGGCCTACCGCCGAAACAATAGGTGTCGCAGCTGTTGCAACGGCCCGTACCACCCGTTCATCGTTAAACGCCCACAACTCTTCGATACTGCCACCGCCACGACCTATTATGATTACATCGACGCGTCCCGAACGGTCCAACGTTCGAATCCCTCGCACGATCTGTTCTGGAGCCTCATCACCCTGTACTTGCGCCGGAAACAAAAGAAGAGGAATCCCTGAATGACGTCGCTGCGCTACCGTCACAATATCCCGCAACGCTGCTCCGGTAGGAGATGTCACCACTCCGACGGCGCGGGGCAACAGCGGCAATGCTTTTTTTCGGCTTTCATCAAACAAGCCTTCAGCCAACAGTTTCTCCCGGAGTTTGGCAAAAGCAACGCTTAAATCGCCCAAGCCGTCCGCAATCATGGAATCTGCATACAGCTGATAGGTACCATCCCGTTCGTATATGGAAACACGGCCGGCAATGCGCACCTGCGCGCCATCGCAAGGTTCAAACCGCAAAGTTGCTGCGCGGCTGCGAAACATGACGCATCGCAAGGATGACCCACTGTCTTTCAACGTAAAATAGCAATGCCCGGAATAATGCCGGTGAAAATTGGATAACTCCCCTCTGACGCAAATCCGATTCAAAAGAGAACTGCCCTCAAACAGTTGCCGAATATACGACGTCAATTCGGTCACGCTCAGTGCGTCTGCATCCGCGAAGTTTGCCAGCTTTTTCACACCGCCCTGCGGGTAAGCGCCCACCAGGCGGCTCCCACTGCATTATCTCCACTGAATTCCGGCGAAGGCCACCTCAGCTTTACTTCTCTGCAACAATGCAGGCGCTCTGCAATATGCATCCGAATAAAACGGTTGGCCGCTACACCGCCAACCAGCAAAATCGTTCCGACACCCGTTTGATCGATAGCCGTCATCAAAGCCTGCTGCAAAGACTCTGCAATACAAAGCTGCACAGAAGCCGCGACATCTGCTGGCGGCGGCGAAGTATCCAACCATCGCTTCACATGAGATTCCGGTCCGGAAAAACTGATTTGCATTCCCGACACTGCAACCGGCGTTAGTGGAATCTTGTCCGTATTTGTTTCCGCTGCCAATTGTTCCAAGTGAGGACCGGCAGGAAAAGGAAGTCCCAGCGCAACCCCCACCCGGTCAATAAATTGTCCGGCATGAAGATCACCGGTTCCTCCC
>CAZSRN010000033.1:0-12326 GCA_964609115.1 uncultured Veillonellaceae bacterium
AAATTTCCTTGTCCGCCCTGTGTTTGCAGCGTCCAGCCATCATCAATGCGGCGACCGGCGAATCGGGTTGAAAAGCCATTAAGCGACCAACTATCGCCTATCGCTCCTTGGTTCAGGGCCATTTTACCCTGCACCTGCATTTCTTTCCATGTACCAAAAATTTTCGTCTCTACGTTTATGCGGCCGCTAACGGGAAGACTGGCAGCGAACGCTGCCGGATCAATGCCCGTTGCCTGCAGTTGCACCTGAAGTTCCGGTGTTCCCATCGGATGCAAAATTTTACCGGAAGCGGACATCGCTTGTCCCTTGATTTTCCCGGAAACTTGAAACAGCTGGACCTCCCGCTCAGAAAAAGTAATGAGACCGCGCACATCACTCCAGTCAATTCCTGCAAAACTACCGGACACACCGTTGGGGTTCATTTCACCGGCAAATTTAAGACCGTCCCGGTCTTTATTTACGGTCACATCCATGGATGAAATGCGCCCTTTGAGATCAGCAAGAGGCCAGTCTTTGGGAAACAATCCCTGCCATGATTCAAGCTCTTGATTTTGCCCCTGTACAGTAATGACGCCAAATCCCTGAGAAGTGAACGTGCCAAAAGTACGGGCCCGTTGATCCTGTCCCCGCAAATTCAAGCGAAACTTCACTGCCGGATTCTGTGCAAAATCCAGAGAGCCGGCAACCGGTGCGATTTTCCAGATTCGTCCTTCTTCATGGAGAAAGACCTGTCCGTCCGCGATTGTCAGTTTTCCCTTGAACGCGCGGCTTTCCGGCAGGTCCTTTGTAAGGATCTCATCAATATTCCATTTTCCGGTTCCTTCACGATACAAAGACACTTCCGGCCCTGCTAGTCTGACACGGGCAACGGCTTCCGCCACTTGCCGGTTCCACAATAGCCGGATCGGATCTAGTTCGACGACAGCCTCGGGAATCTTGGCTAATTCGCGACCACGACTGTCGAATATTTTCAAATTTCTAAGGGTTACCACGTTCCATGCCGTCAGTTCAGCCGCTTCGACCGACACTTTGGTTCCAAAGGCGCGGGTGAGTTCTTCTGCAACAGCATCCTTCACCCCGGACAATAGAGTATGTCCCTGAAGCCCCCACCAAAATGCGAAAAAGCCAATAACTGCGACTAACGGCAGCGCGAGCCAAACGGCCTTACGTTGCATGGACAGTTCTCCTTTGGTTTACCTGATTCTACCCGTTTTATTTTACCGGAATACCCATGGACTTGTCGAGTTTTGCCCGATAATTGTTATATTCGTACATTGCCTTGAGGAAGTTATTTTTAGCCGTCGTCAATGCGACCTGCGCGTCCAGCACGTCGAGGTTGGTTCCAACACCTGCCTGATAACGAATAACCTTGATTTTATAATCTTCTTCCGCCAAACCCACTGCCGCGCTACTTGTCTGAATGCTCTGTTCGGCAGACTTCAAACTTAAAAAGGTTGACCGAACGTCGAGACGAACACTGTCTACCATCTGCTTCAGCTGTTCTTGAGCCTTGTTATATCCTTCTATTGCTTTTTTCAGATTGCCGGCTGTAAGTCCGGAGTCTAAAAATGTCCAATTAGTTGTCAAATAAGCAGCCCAATTGTAATTGTCTCCCCCAGGGAAATTGGTATCCGACCACCCCGTTGAGTATGTTGCCGTCACGGTCGGCAAATAACCGGCGCGCGCTATAGTAATGGCTTCCTGTGAACTTTTGGCGCTATCGGTATATTGAAAGATTTCCGGTCGCTGGTGCAACGCTGCATCTACACAAGCTGCAAGGTCCTGCTCATATTTCGCATAGGACATATCACCCTTGATACTCAACTCAGTCGTCAACGGCATCCCGATAATGTTGTTCAGGTTTGCCATCATCAAATCATACGTGTTCTGGGCTTCAATAAGGGTCTGTTTTGCTTTTGCCAGTTCTACTTCCGACCGTAATACATCAACTTTAGCTACAACACCGACATCAAACTGCAATTTTACATCCTGAAGATAACGGTCCAACCGTTCAACCGATTCCTGCGCCAGTTTAACAGCATCACGAGCGGCCATAAATTTGAAATACGCATCAGTCGCATTGTATTTCAATTGTTGCCGTGCTGCGGCAATCCCCCATCGGCTGGAATCCAGCGCCAGTTTGGTTTGACTAATCTGACTTTCAATCTTGTTGCCGGACCAAAGGGTCCAGCTGGCCGTCAGAGAGTTTGTATACTGACTGGAAATATAATTGGAATCTTTGGGTGGGTTACTATTTGAATTTGCTTTTTCACCGGCCCAGTTCCAGGAATCCTTGTGACTACCGCTAATTGTCGGCCAGCGATAAGATCGGGCAGCCGTCAAAGCCCCTTTCGCCGCTTCAAATTCAAAGACTGCAATCTTTCCGGTTGGGTTGTTCATCAAAGCCATGCTGACGGCTTGCTCAACTGTCAGTTCCACTGGTTTTGCTGATTCAGCGGCCATCGCCGTGCTCCCTATCATCAGGATCGCGGCAATGATCATACTCACTTTTCCAGCCCATCGTTTGTGCGTTATATTTTCCATTGTACTTCCTCCGTTATTCGCCCGCGCGCCGGCTAAAACGTCCGGCGGACTCCAATATAGGAGTTGCGTTGCGCGTCTTTATTGATACTGGTGCTTTCGCCAACGATATATGTATCCGGCGCAACTCGAAGTTCAGATCGCAGCTTAAGTCGAAAATCGTTGGGGTCATATGCATCGGCGGAAAGTTTGATGTTCTTCCCCACATTCAGATCCAGTCCGGCGCCGGCTTTCCCTTCAATAACACCCACTCGTCCACCTAAAGTTTTTCCCTGTTGCCCCAACTGAAAATTAAACCGGTTTGTTTCGCCGATATCCGACAATCCCATATGAACAAATGATTTTTCATCGGTATGTATGCGGACATCCACATTCGTCCGATAGTGGTCCGAACCGCCACTGTACATCATGTCAATTCCGGCTTCGGTCTTGATTTTTTCAATTTTGTTCAGCATTCTGTTCGCTTTTTCCGAAACCTCCCGTGCATTTTTCAGAGTGGTCTTAATATTGCGGGCGGTTTCCGGATCCGTTGCCACCGGTTCCAACGCTGCCGCCATTTTTTCAATTCGGGCACTGGCGCTGCGCAAGTTCGCTAAAGTTTCATTGAGATCTTTACCAAATTTTCCATCATTGTCAACGGAGGTCGCCATCTTGTCTACCCGGGCGGCTACACTCCGCAAACTACCGGACATCACCGCCAGATTGCGTGCAATTTCGTTAACATTCTGTTCATTATTGACAGCCATGCGTGATAATGCTGCCGTCAAGCGATCAATATTACGCGCAGAATCCTTGAGCGACCCTTGAACATTGGGATCCCCAAACACAGCTTCCAGAGAAACCACTAATTTGTCCATCCGGTTGAAAAGCCTGTCGGCCGTCGCCATAAAAGTTTCCAACCCCTGCGGTGGAAGGCCATTCACCACATCATTCGGTTTTAAAAATTTTTCTCGTTTTTCAGGTGGTGAAATCATCACAAATTTATCACCCAACAAACCATCTGATCCAATACCGAAAGCAGACCCTTCCGGAATTGAATTGCCGGCAAAAATTCGCAGAGTTGCCCTCGCTTTGCCTTGCTCCGTAACTCCCAAATTTACAACCCGTCCGACATCTACACCGGCGTACCGAACTTGTCCTCCAATTTTTAGTCCATCCACCCTTTCGAAGTCAACATGCAAAGGATATCCTGCTTCCCCGACTCGAATCGCGCCGTAAAAAACAGCGATTCCTACCAACAAGGCAATGCCCATAAGGGTTACTGCGCCTACTTTGGTTTCTGCACTCATTATCATTCGGTTGACCTCCTCCGCACCGGGGTGCATTGGTTTTTAGCCCCATAAATAAACTGCTGCACCAACGGGTTGGTTGATTGCCTAAATTCGTCCGGTGTCCCGACTTCAATAATTTTTTCATCATACATCATCGCAATGTGGTCGGCAATCGTAAAAGCGCTGTCCATATCATGCGTCACCACCACAGCGGTCATGCCCAGGATTCGCCGGGTACTCATAATGAGTCGGTTGATGGTTGAAGACATAACAGGATCCAGCCCGGATGTAGGCTCATCAAACAGCACAATTTTAGGGTTGATGGCAATTGCCCGAGCCAAACTGACCCTCTTTTTCATGCCGCCGGACAACTCATTGGGCATCACATTTTCCTTACCCATCAGTCCCACCATGCGCAAAGTACGGCGAATTACTCGTCGGATCTGGTCTTCCGGCATATCGGTATGTTGGCGAATTCCAAATGCAACATTATCACCAACGCTCATAGAGTCGAAAAGAGCGGAATACTGAAATACCATTCCCATATTGCGACGAATTGTATTGAGGTCTTCTTCATCCAGATGAGAGATTTCCCTCCCATCTACCCATATCTCGCCGGAGGTAGGTTTCAATAACCCGATAATCAGTCGAAGCAATGTGCTTTTACCCGCGCCGCTTGGTCCGATAACCACCATGATTTCGCCCGGTTGTACCTGCAAGTTTACATTATCAAGAATTCGGCGGTCTTTGAATGTCATGCTGACATTCTTCAGTTCAATCATCGCTTCCATCTCGTCACCGAAACAGCCAGGTTGAAAGAAAATAGTTGACGACGAAAATCCAGACAATGGATGTCACTACTGAACTCGTAGTAGCCTGACCTACTCCTTCGGCGCCATCTTTCGCCCCCATTCCTTTCAGACACCCAACAATCGCCACTATCCCGCCAAAAAACATTGACTTTATAAGTCCCCCCGTAAAGTCCGACAGCTCTGTAAAAATCTCAATAGAATGAATAAAAGTATGATACCCTATGTTGGAATATGTAGTCGCCACCACAAACCCCCCGGTAATCCCCATAAGATTGGCGAATGTTACAACAAATGGCGTCATCAGAATACAAGCAACAAAACGAGGAACCACCAAATAGCCGATGGGATTCGTAGCCATAACCCTCAAAGCATCGATCTGTTCCGTCACTTTCATGGACCCGATTTCTGCCGTAATGGCTGCTCCCACACGCCCGGCCAAAACAACCGCGCTGAGTACAGGCCCCAATTCCCGAAACATCGCCAACGCTACCAAGCCTCCTGTCGTCGACTGAGCTCCGGCACGGGCCAGTGCGGGTGTTGCCTGCCAAACCATAACCATTCCTGTAAATATGATCATCATGAAAACAATCGGCATGGTGTCAACTCCCAGATGAGCCATCTGATAGATCACATGTCGAATGTTCATCCGGCGCAGCTGTAAAATGGTTTGAAATACAAGCTGAACAATCCGGCCTGTCGTCTCAAGAAAATCAAAAAGGCTTCTCCCGATCCAACTGCATAACCTAATAATCATTTGATTTCATTTCCATATCAACTGTTGATTTTCCTTCTTTTTTCTAAGATCAATTCTGTCAGAATACGGGTTTCACTGGATTTTGCGTTTTCCTTCGCTGTGTATCAAGATACAACAGGCCGTCTCTCAGCCCCGCAGTCTCAAGACAGCTTGACAGATCAACAGCCTGTTGGGATCCCTACGTTTTATCGCTTTTCATCCCGGACAATCTCGATGCCGACTTCCGTATCGCCTTCAACAATATACTCCGTAGTCAACGTTCCCTTGATCTTTCGATCTGACTTGCGTGGTTTTAGAAGAGAAGCGCCCGGCTTAGCCTTGTCGTTTTTTTCCGGTTTGGACGGTTCCTTGTCTATTACCGATTTTTCTGACTCCGACAGTTTCAGTTTAAGCTTTTTATCTCCGCCGGTGCTTTCATCCACTTCTTCAATTCCCGGAGGTTCCACAACGATGTCGTGATTGCGGTCGCGGTCAGCAAATTCCTTCACCATCGCATCGAAAGATTTAGGCGGTTTGCGGGTCGGCTTGGGAACCTCGCCTTCCACCCCCAATTTTTTCAACAAAGCCGCAAGGGAGAAGAATCCACCGCCTCTTACGCTCAGGTTCAGCAACCCGGAACCTTGTTCTTTGGGAATAGTAAAACTGACATTCCGGGTTATGGGCTCGGACCGGTACGGCTTGAGCTTAACTTCGATATCAATGGTTTCCCCCGGTTTCGCCGACATTTGAAGTGGTTGAGCCGACAAAATACGGGCTGTACGACGTTCCGCACTTACACTGATTTCGGTCTGAATATCCATAATCGTCACCGGATTATGGGGATTGGACGCCAAAAAAGCGACAAACTCATAAAACTCAGCCAACGACGCTTCTGCAACATTCTCGGGACTGTAAAACATATTTTCACGTTTATATATCTCCCCCGGCATGCCCCTGGCAGAAATACTAAAGCTGACCCGGGCTGTTCCGGAACCGGTTCGGTCTATAGCTTTATCAATCGCATTAAGAAGAGAAGCCGTAGCCAATATTGGAGCGATTTCCTCATCCTGAACAATCTGTACGGCCATTTCCCTATTTTCGCCCGAATCAAGAGAATGAATGTTCATTCTCATAGGGATAATGCCCGGATAATGATTCATCTCTCCCGCGATACCCGCTCCCCGGTCCTGACTGATTGTCCCTATGACTTCACCGGTCGATCCTACTTTGAACGAACTTTCAATCCCGCGAATTGTGGTAAAAATATAGGCATTCGTCATTAAAAAACTTGTAGGCCCGCGTTTCAAAAACGGATGGCCAAAAGCCAACATCTTGTCTTCATCCACATATGTAACGGTTCCAAGCGCACCCAAACTCACATCTCCACGAACCAACTGTACCCCCACTGCGCTGCCCGGCTCAAGTTCTCCATAAGCGGTATCGGAAGGAGGATCACCCACAGCATAGGGGGTCAACTGCAACGGTTTCAGCTTCGTCTGAAGAAACGCCAGCGCATTTTTGCCAAACCCGGCTGCCATTAAGGGAGTAGCCAACAACGTATTTTCTTGGATTGCCGGCAAATCAACGATTGGAGTCGTGTTTTGGGGGATATTTTCGTTTTCCTGTTTCGGCCCATTGGTCGTTGATCTGTTCAACAATTTCAACATATCGTGAATTGGCGTGACCATGGCAGTCCGTTGATCAGTCAGACTCCACCCATATCCAATAGCGCCAATCAGGCGATCACCTATAAAAACAGGACTACCGCTCATTCCCTGCGCAACTCCGCCTGAACGGTCAATCACATCTCCATAAGTCCGCACCAAGATTAAATCGCCGACAGCCCCTTTATTTTTCATAATTCCCAACACTTCGACCCCGAACTCCTCAATACGAGTTCCTGCGATCACAGTGCGGGCAACGCCTTGCGCGCCTACTTGCACTTCCTCTATGGGCATCAGCGGAACCGCCGCATTTACATCAACCGGAACACCCACTGTCAGTAAAAGGCAAAAAAGCAACAAGACTCCCTGATGTACTGCAAAACCAAACAACGAGTTCAATCCTCCCGTCATTTACCGGCAGGCTCAATTCTAGCAATAACCTGTCCGGCACGAATTACATCGCCGGGCTTCACCAAAACTTCACAAACAATCCCGTCGCGCGTAGCACGAGCCGCAACAGCCGGTCCGGTAATGCTCTCAACGCGAGCCAACACTGTTCCTTCCTTTACCGAAGATCCAGCAACCACCAGATTTTGACTCACGACTTTTCCGGCCAACACACTCTGCTGGTCAATCCGATTTCCTGCCGACACCACCCAGATTCCAGCCAGCAATAACAAAATCACACCGAGAAAAATTGACTTTTTATGAATCAACATGAAATTCTCCTCCTCATTTTGCCGGTTTTGTGCTTATAACAGCGATTCCGGCTCCCATCCGGCGTTCCCTGCCATCCGACGGATCATTCATAATCTGATGGCCAATCATCATCTGACTGGAACCGCCACCATCAAAGTTCATTGCTTCCACAGCACCCTGCTCCATCATAAACTGCGCCAGTTCCAGCAAAGTATATCCAATGCTCGAGCGGCTCCTGCCGTCCACAACCACCAACAGCGCCTTACCGTCTTTCGTAACTCCGATTGCGGTTCGTGGCGCCCTGCCTCCTGCAACATCACTGCCAAATTCTTCACCCAGAGTTGTCACATAGACTTCGGCATTTTTTACCAGACAGGGACCCGCGCCTACGGCTTGCACTACCTTGTCCCACGTTGGACCCAGTGTCTGAACAATTTTTAGTCGATCTCCCACTTTCAACCCGGACATTAACCACGCTTGCCGACCCGTAACCGACAACACCACGGCGCCTTCCGGAATCACAGAGTTAGAATCACGAATATCAACAATACGGTCATTTCGCACGATATATTCACTGCCATTGCCGGATGTAAGCGTCCAAAAGGCATAATAAGGATTATAAAGAATCAGTTCAGATTCTCCACGCGCGCGATTGACACCATCAATTGGAATTTTCGTTTTATCGGGCAACTCTACATAACCGGAAAAAACAGGCGCCTCAAACACCAAATTTCCGTCAGGCAACACCCCCATGGAAGTTCGGGGAATGTCCGACGTACTGACCAATGTCCGGTCGATTTTCATTAGGCCGAGAATTTCTCCGCTCCGCATAAAATAAGGCCCATTAATGATCGCAACGCTATTAATTCTTTCAGCCATCTCTGAAAGCGTTTCAAGTCCGGCAATCGAATCATTTGACAGTATCGGCTTCAAAACATATCCCGACTTTAGATTGACTTCCAGTACATGCGCCTTGACAGGTCCAGCGCCCCGTCCTTTGATAATTTCACGATAGATTACACCTGGTGCAATGCCATACTCGTTCTTGCTTTCGTAATTCTTCAGCAAATCGATAACGAGCCGGGTTGGCGATGACATTACATTGATTTTCGGCGCAACCGGAAGCTTCAACGCAAGAACCGCCTTGAATCGACCGCCGCCCAGATCAACAAAATGAAGATTGTCCACAAACGGGTCATTAAATGAAATCTGTCCGGTCCCACTACGATTCACAGTATCCGGCAGCTCTACTTCCAGTAGCAGCGGCATATCAACAGCGCTCACTGTATAAGAGGGAATCGCACTCATATCCAGTACAATTCTAAATACATCCGCATCCGAATGAAAGCGGACTTTCTGAATTACAGCAGCGGCAGTCGGCGTCTGTGACGGCAGGACTATGGGTCTGATTGTTGCAGGAGAACGAGCCGGTGTTGATGCCGGAGCAGCCCAAACAAGTTGTCCCGCCATAACCAATGCAATGATTCCAACCATAATCAGATTCCTGTTTTGTTTCCGTTTCATCCTGTTCACCTAACACTTTCTGTTGCAGCTTTATTATATACCAAAAAGATGCCAAATGAAAAATGACCGGCAAAGCAGCCGGCCCATTAGTTCATTGTACGGTCCTTATATCATTTATTAGTTGTCTTTTCATCTGTTGCCGGCTTCGTCTGCGACAAGCCGGCGCGGAGTGTCAGGTCCCTATACATCATATTGGCAATGCCGGTTCCACCTGCCGAGGCCATATTGCGCGTCATCTCCATGTCGAACATGGATTGCATGGTTTCAGCCTGCATGCCATAGCCACTCAAGGAACTCTTGGGAACAGTTGCCCGCATGCTTTTCAACAGCATGTTTAGAAAAACGCCCTCCATTTCCTGACAAGCCTTTTTCAACTTGGCATCGTCTTCCGTTTGATTGCCGTTGGTTTTCAAAGCACCGGACAGACGTGCATCCCAGGCCGGCATATTTAAATTGGGAGAAGCGGTTGTTGCCGTTGTTGTTGCCATTAGATCAACTCCATTTCAGCGTGCAAGGCTCCCGCAGCTTTCATGGCCTGCAAGATGGTGATTATATCACGCGGCGTGGCCCCTACAGAATTCAGCGCCGCCACGACATCGCCCACGCTGGCGGTCGAGGGAAGCACCAAAAGATTGCCGTTCGCCTCCTGTGCTTTTACGGTCTCCCGGGGCGCAGTCGCCGTCCGTCCCTGTGAAAATGGCGCCGGCTGGATTACGTCACGGGTCTTGGTGATTTTTATCGTGAGTCCTCCCTGGGCAACCGCCACTTCATCAATCGACACATTTGAACCCATGACTATTGTTCCGGTCCGCTCGTTGATCACTACACGGGCCACCTCGTCCGGCTTGATCCGCAGTTCTTCAATTGCAGCTACAAAACTGACCATATCCTGTACAAAAGCCCCTGGAACCCTAATGGTTACGGTTCCGGGATCGCGTGCCACGGCAATATTTCCGAAACGGGAAGAAATGGCTTCCATAATCCGATTGGCCGTCGTAAAGTCGGGTCGGCTTAAAGCCAGATTGAACTGTCCATTGGCGCCCAGTTGGAAAGGAACTTCACGCTCTACAATAGCCCCGCTGCTAATGAGTCCAACTGTAGGAAAGTTTTTCTGAACATTGGCCCCTGTTCCGCCCGCAGAAAATCCCCCTGTTGTGACAGCACCCTGCGCTACAGCGTATACACTGCCGTTGGCTGCTCTAAGCGGCGTTTGGATCAACGTCCCTCCTGCAAGGCTTTTCGCATCGCCCATAGAAGAAACAGTAACATCAATCGTATCTCCCGGCTTGATAAAAGCCGGCAACTTGGCGGAAATCATGACAGCCGCCGCATTTTTCGATTGCAGCTTAGTCTGATCCACCACCACTCCAAAGGAACGAAGAGTATTGATGATGGATTGAATTGTATTAACGCTTTTGTTGGAATCTCCGGTTCCAGCCAAACCAAAAACCAACCCATATCCAACCAGTTGATTGTCCCTGACGCCCTGTACTTTAGCAACATCCTTGATGCGCGTATTTACAGGAGCTTGAATCATGGCTGCGGATACCGGTTCGCCCCAAGCCATTACAACTATAACCGACACTATCAGCGCACGCATTATATTACGCATATCGTCACCCCGTAATTGTACATTTTAGTAAAATCGCCAAAATGCAATCATCTCTTCTTGCCAACACGGCTAAAACAACCAGTTCCAAATTTGCGTCAGAATTCCCTGACGTTGTTTGCTTGAAATGGCGCCATTGCCGGATACGTTAATTTTGGCATCTGCAAGACTGCTGGAATATACGGTATTATCCGCCAAAATATCTGTGGGCCGAATTTGACCGGAAATGGCAATCGTCTGTGACTCCCCATTCTGTTTAATATTTTGCGTCCCGGAAATCACCAGATTGCCGTTGGGTTTTACTTCAATCACTTTAGCCGTAATTCTTGCCGTGACCTTGTTGGTATTATTGAGACTTCCCTTGGCGGAAAAGCTATCGTTTTCGTTTGACCCCGATTCCGGAACAAAGCTCAAAAGGCCGGTTCCTTTTTCCGTCGTACCGGTAGCCGACTTGGTATTGCTGGCGGATCCTGTCCTGGCAACAGTCGAAGTTTCGCTCACAATGATCGTTACGATATCACCAACGGCTCGCGCCTTTTGATCTCCAAAAAGAATGGAAGTTGGTGCTGCATCCGACCACAGGGAATCAGCAGAAACTCTTGTAATGGGCATAAATGAAGTGACTCCAATAATCAAAGCCGCAACAACAGCTAATTGTCGTCGTGTCTTTTTGACTGTTCTCATTTGTCGCTCAACCTCCCGGCTGGTTAATCACCAGCACCGACTTATCATCCTGCACCCGCCCGGTCAAGATGCGTTTGGTCGTTGTATTCTGCACCCGGATGAGATCACCGGCAGCACCTTGCGCAAATGCGATTCCATTTGCCGCTACCTCAATTTCGCCAATGCGGGAAACAAGTCGTACGATTTCTCCCCGCTTCACCAAAATAGGATGAATCAAAGATTTCTCGGAAATGACGCTCCCGGGAACGATCGCATGTCTGACCTGAAGTCCGACAGCCTTATTGAGTTCCGTCAAATACCCGGCCGGCATTTTCCCTGCATCCATCCGTTCCAGACGCACGGACTGTTCCGACAGAATGTCACCCGCATTCAGGTTGATCGCCGCCACTACTACATCCAGATAGCGTCGGACTTCAAACTGAACCGGAACTTTTACGTAACTCCGTCCATCCGCACGAATTGCAACATTGACCGTTGTCAGTCCATTGTAACGAACTGGCCCGGACAGTTCCGGCGTCAGTTCCAGTTTTCCCACCGGCGCCTGAATATCTGTCGGCAAGTCGATCAGATTTAGTATAGCTCCTGTTGCGGATTGCGTCAGGAAGGAACGAGCCATATCAACAATTTTTTGTCCACTCACGGGTTGGGCCGCTGTAGTAATTTTAAACTGAGAGGGTACACTCCAAGTAATAGCGGAAAAATCAGCGTGTGTTGCTATCAGTTTCGGTTCTAAGGATTCGGGCGTCATCAGCACCGTAGTCCCTGGGTCCGGCGCCTCTCCCAAATTCA
>CAZSRN010000034.1:0-7466 GCA_964609115.1 uncultured Veillonellaceae bacterium
CGATACCCGGGATATACGACGTAACCTCGATCCCATTGGTCAAGCGGACACGCGCCACTTTACGCAATGCCGAGTTCGGCTTTTTGGGGGTTGTCGTGTACACCCTCGTGCAAACGCCACGCTTTTGCGGGCATTCTTTTAATGCCGGCGCGGTGGATTTCTTTTCCATCACTTCTCTGCCTTGACGTACCAATTGATTAATTGTCGGCATTTCCACACCTCCTCTTAAAATTATTCCTCAAAATCATGTGTATCAAATTATCGCTATTTCAAGATTGCGATCGCGGCAGCTCCGACATCAATGCCGCAGGCTGTTCCCAGCTCTTTCATTGAGTATCCGCTAACAATCGGTATTTTTTGTGTTTGACATACCTGCTGCAGCGGCAAAAGCACACGAACATCCGCATCATCTGCAAAATAAACTGTCACAGCAATATTATTTCCTACTGCTTTTATACTTTGCTTAATGCCGATAACTTTGGACACTTTCTTGAAATTTAAGGCTTCAGCGGCCATAAGCCCACTCCCCCTACAGGCGCTTTATTATTTTATCACTCACTTGGTCATCGTGTCAACGAATATTCCAATTGAATTTTTATTGTCCACGGTTCCACGAGTATCATTTTGAAAAAATAAAAGGAGAAACCGCCTGACGGCGGTTTCTCCGGCGTCTTTTTAAGCCTCTGTGGGTTGAACATCACCCTTCATTCGTTTTAGGGAAATATTGCGGTATCGGTTCATGCCGGTACCTGCCGGAATCAGTTTTCCAATAATTACGTTCTCTTTGAGGCCAAGCAACGGATCTACCTTTCCTTTAATGGCAGCATCCGTAAGAACCCTGGTTGTCTCTTGGAAAGAAGCTGCTGATAAGAATGAATCGGTAGCCAAAGAAGCTTTGGTAATCCCAAGCAATATGGGTCGCGCCACTGCAGGCTCTCCATCTTTTTCAAGTGCTTTAAGATTTTCCGTCTCAAACGAATTGATATCAATATATTCGCCCGGCAGAAACTCTGTATCGCCTGGTTCTTCAACTTTCACTTTATGCAACATTTGTCGAACCATCACTTCGATATGCTTGTCATTGATTTCAACGCCTTGTTCCTTATACACCTTTTGTACTTCGCTAACAATATATCGATGTGTGTCTCTTAACCCTCTGATTCTGAGAATATCATGCGGATTAAGCGGCCCGTCGGTGAGTCGGTCTCCCTGCTCAATCACTTGTCCCTCCCGCACCAATATCCGCGACCCATAAGGAATAGGATAGATCCGTTCTTCACCTGAAGTGGATGTAACAACCGCACGTCGAGCTCCTTTGGTTTCTCGCAATTCGACTCGTCCATCGATTTCAGTTAGTACTGCAGGATGTTTGGGTTTGCGTGCTTCAAAAAGTTCTTCAACCCGCGGCAAGCCAGACGTAATGTCGCCACCGGAGGCTTGTCCTCCTGTTGAAGCCACACCGCCAGTATGGAAAGTACGCATCGTTAACTGGGTTCCCGGTTCGCCAATCGATTGGGCTGCAATAATTCCAACCGATTCACCTACATCAACAATACGCCCGGTCGCCAAATTTCTAGCATAGCACTTGACACATACTCCGTGTTTGCATTTGCAGGTCAAGACAGAGCGAATCATAACCCGTGAGCGAACCGCTGCAATTTTATCCACAATATCTTCGCTAATTTCATCATTCATATGAACAATGATTTCGCCGGTTTTGGGATCTTCAATGTTCTCCGCCGCAATACGTCCAACAATCCGCTCTCGCAGTTTTTCAATCACATTGCTGCAAATATGAACTACGCCGGTATTTCCGCGCATGTTCCAGAGACTTGTCAAATGTTTTTTGTTTGTCTCATCCAGTAAGTCGCCCACTTGAATTATGATGTCACCGGCATCATTCAGCACAAGTTCCGCAGATTTGCGCCCCGCCAAATCCAAGTTCAGAATCTTAATTTCTTCTTGATTATTGGCAGCAATTGCAGCAATAATCTCCGCCGTCAAAACTTCGCCCGCTTTTACAATAGAGGCGTGATTTTTCGGGTTAAGAATGTCTTCCGCGGCCACTTGTTGTATTGCACGGTTACGTGAATCCGCCGATTTAAGAGAAATCCCTTTGACCAGAGGCTCTTTCAAAGCTTCTTCCACAATAGCTTCTGCGTCTATTCCCTTAATGCTGTTCCTGCGAACCAAGATTTCACCAAACACATCGGCATCAATAAGCGTCTCAATATGCCCTTCCTGAAGCTGTGTTCCTGCCGGCAGAATACTCGCTCCTGCGGAATCGACAACATCTTCTTCCAATTTTCGATTCAACATTTCACGCAACATAATATCTCGTAAATTGTTACGCATTTGTTGTCTCGATAACGCCAACGGAAACAGTTCAGGTACATTGATTTCCAGAACCTGTTCGCCAATCAGTTGCTCTATTCCCTGAGCATCCAGAAGAGTTCCTGCCGCCAAAACAGTTTCGCCCGTCAAGCTGCTGATTGCATCTGCCGCCAATTCCCGGCCTATCAGCGAAGTCTTTTCACGGGAAAGTGTTGTTTCATGGGCCAATTGCATTTTTTCGATCTCGCGTGCAACATTAAATTTTAAAACGTCGCAGTCATCTTCCCGTACAATGAGATCTTGTGCAACATCTACCAATCGACGGGTCAAATATCCTGAGTCAGCTGTACGGAGCGCCGTATCCGCCAAACCTTTTCTAGCGCCATGTGTAGAAATAAAGTATTCCAGAACAGTCAAACCTTCACGGAAGTTTGCCTTGATTGGCAAGTCAATAATTCGGCCTGATGGATCGGACATAAGTCCACGCATGCCCGCCAGTTGGCGAATCTGTTGAATATTACCGCGAGCGCCGGAGGTTGCCATCATGTATACCGGATTAAGCCGATCCAATGACTTCATCAAAGAATCGGTAACATCATCAGTTGCCTTTTTCCAAAGGTCTACAACCTTGATATACCTTTCGTCGCCTGTTAGTAATCCATTTCTATAATGATTGTTGATTTTTTCTACCTGCTCGTCTGTCGCAGAAATAATGATTTGTTTTTGTTTTGGAATCTTTATATCCGACACGGCAATCGTGATTCCTGCCCGTGTAGCATAAGTAAATCCAAGTTTTTTGATTTTATCCAAAACATCGGCGGTCTGCGCATTGCCAAAGCGTCGATAGCATTCGGCAACCAATTTTCCCAACTCTTTTTTGTCCATCAAACGGCCCAATTCTTTGCCGTCAGAAGTATACTGTTTCAACTCTTCAGGAAGTGCTTCATTAAATATAAAGCGACCCATAGTGGTCAGAACGAGTCCATGTCCAGGAATGCGAATCCGGATTTTCTCATGCAACGTGATAGCGGAAAAGTGATAAGCTTGCAACGCTTCATCGCCATTAGAAAATGCCCGAGACGGCTGTCCCTCTTTTTGCCGTCGTTCATTATCTGTGGAGTCTCGTTCAATCGTGAGATAATAGGATCCCAAAACCATATCCTGTGTGGGAGAAGCAACGGGACGTCCATCTTTTGTCGACAAAATATTATGTGCGCTAAGCATCAACACACGGGCTTCCGATTGAGCTTCTGCAGATAACGGAACGTGCACAGCCATTTGGTCTCCGTCAAAGTCGGCGTTGTATGCCGTACATACCAATGGATGAATTTTGATGGCGCGCCCTTCCGATAAAACCGGTTCAAAAGCCTGAATGCCGAGTCGGTGAAGAGTAGGTGCACGATTCAGCAGTACCGGATGTTCACGAATAACCTCTTCTAAAACATCCCATACTTCCGGACGCATGCGTTCAACCATCCGTTTTGCGCTTTTAATGTTATGTGCATGACCCGCATTAACCAACTTTTTCATTACAAAAGGCTTGAAAAGCTCGAGTGCCATTTCCTTAGGCAAACCGCATTGATGTAGTTTTAACTCCGGCCCTACAACAATTACGGAACGGCCTGAATAGTCAACCCGTTTTCCCAGCAAGTTTTGGCGGAAACGTCCCTGTTTTCCCTTCAACATATCACTTAAGGATTTAAGCGGACGATTTCCAGGGCCTGTCACTGGTCGGCCACGGCGACCATTGTCGATCAATGCGTCAACCGCTTCCTGTAGCATCCGTTTTTCATTGCGTACAATAATATCTGGAGCTTTTAACTCCAACAAGCGTTTGAGACGATTATTGCGATTGATCACCCGACGGTAAAGATCATTAAGATCCGATGTGGCAAAACGGCCTCCATCCAACTGAACCATAGGTCGCAATTCCGGAGGAATCACAGGGACTACATCTAAAATCATCCACTGTGGCTTGTTCCCCGATTTGCGGAAAGCTTCAACCACTTCCAACCGGCGAATCGCTCGAATACGCCGTTGCCCACTCACTTCCTTGAGTTCCTGCCTCAAGTCCTTGCTCATTTTTTCGAGGTCAAGTTCTTCCAAAAGTTTTTTGATTGCTTCTGCTCCCATTCCGACTTCAAAATGAGAACCATACTTTTCATAATAATCCCGATATTCTTTTTCTGTAAGTAATTGCCTGCGCATAAGCGGCGTATCCTTAGGATCCAAGACAATATACGAAGCAAAATAGAGAACTTTTTCCAGTGCACGGGGTGATATGTCGAGGATCAACCCCATCCGGCTAGGTATCCCTTTGAAATACCAAATATGTGATACCGGCGCAGCCAACTCAATATGCCCCATCCGATCCCGACGAACCTTGGATTTGGTGACTTCCACGCCGCAACGATCACAAATTACGCCTTTGTGACGAATCCTTTTATACTTTCCGCAATGGCACTCCCAATCTCGTGTTGGTCCAAAAATTCTTTCGCAAAAAAGTCCGTCACGTTCCGGTTTCAGCGTTCGATAATTAATAGTCTCCGGTTTCTTGACTTCACCATGGGACCAACTCAGGATCTGTTCGGGAGAAGCCAAGCCAATCCGCATCGAGTCGAAATTATTCACATCTTGCAAGATTCTATCGCTCCCCTCTTACCTAATCGGCATCTTCGCTATCATCTGCATCAGGGTCTTCAATGTCCAAATCATCCGCTTCATCGAGCAAATCCCGAACGCTAAGCTTTTTCTCTTTGGCTTTAACTTTCTTCACACTCTTGCGTGCACGCAAATCAACTTCATCATCTTCTTTGGGCGGCGGCAAAATCTCGATTTCCGACATTCCCAACAATACTTCATCATCTGGTGCTTCATCTTCAAGAAAAGCCGCAACTTCATCGCCATCTGAATCCGTCGCCTGTTCTACCAGCCTAGCTGGTTTTCTCTCCCGCGGCAACGGTTGATAGCGCGACTCACCTCCGATAGGTAAATCCAGTTCTTTGGCCGTCTCGTGAACATCTTCGTCAGAATCTCTGATTTGGATCGCCTTTCCGTCTTCCGAACGAACCTCAACATCCAATCCGATGCTCTGCAATTCCTTCATCAGGACTTTAAAGGATTCCGGAATACCCGGTTCGGGAATATTCTCACCTTTTACTATAGCTTCATAGGTTTTTACACGTCCAACAATGTCGTCCGACTTAACCGTCAACAATTCTTGAAGTGTATAAGCCGATCCATATGCCTCCAAGGCCCAAACTTCCATTTCGCCGAAACGCTGTCCACCAAATTGAGCCTTGCCGCCTAACGGTTGCTGCGTGACCAATGAATATGGGCCCGTTGAACGGGCATGAATCTTATCATCAACCAAATGATGCAGTTTCAGCATATACACATATCCTACGGTCACCGGGTTGTCAAACACACGCCCGGTTCGCCCATCACGAAGTGTGGTTTTCCCGTCTTCCGACAATTGCGCCAGTTTAAGAGTCCTAATGACTTCCTCTTCTGTCGCGCCATCAAATACTGGCGTTGCAATATGAATGCCGCAATCTCCATATGCATTAGGCAATATATGCGACCCTCTCTGCAATTCACGCGCTTCCTCGTCGCCATCAGGTTTCGGCAAGCCCCATCGTTCCAAATCATATCCCGTATCTTTTAGACGAGCGGAAATATTGGGGTCTTTATGTGCAATCTGTAGTCCAAGAGCTGAAATAGCCCAGCCCAAATGAGTTTCCAAAACCTGTCCAATATTCATTCGGGACGGAACGCCCAACGGATTCAGCACGATCTGAACAGGAGTCCCGTCCGGCAAAAACGGCATATCTTCTTCTGCCATGATCCGAGACACAACACCTTTATTTCCGTGACGTCCAGCCATTTTATCGCCTTCGGAAATTTTCCGTTTCTGCGCAATATATACCCTAACAAGTTGGTTAACACCCGGCATCAGCTCATCGCCATTTTCACGGGTAAAGACCTTGACGTCAACCACTTTTCCAGACTCACCATGTGGGACCCGTAACGAAGTATCGCGAACTTCCCGTGCTTTTTCGCCAAATATAGCCCGTAGCAACCGTTCTTCTGCAGTAAGTTCTGTTTCACCCTTAGGCGTCACTTTACCCACCAGAATATCCCCTGGCCGTACTTCTGCGCCAACTCTGATTATGCCCCGGTCATCCAAATCCCCCAAGGCTTCTTCCGCAACATTGGGAATATCGCGAGTAATTTCTTCAGGCCCAAGCTTAGTGTCACGAGAGTCACATTCATATTCTTCGACATGAATGGAAGTAAACACATCTTCCTTGACAATTTTTTCGCTGAGCAAAATGGCATCTTCGTAGTTATAACCTTCCCACGGCATGAATGCAACTAAAATATTCCGTCCAAGGGCAAGTTCGCCACGGTCGGTTGATGGGCCATCTGCCAAAACCTGTCCTTTTTCAACAATTTCACCTTTGTATACCAACGGGCGTTGATTAATGCAAGTTCCCTGATTGGAACGCAAATATTTCAAAAGCTTATATTTGTCCACGCCAGAATTTTCGCCGTCTCGTCGAACAATGATCTCTGTCGCAGTAGCTCTTTCGACCACACCGCCATTTTTGGCTAAAACAACAACTCCTGAGTCACGTGCAGCTTTAGATTCCATTCCAGTTCCGACCAAAGGCGCCTTGGGGCGCAACAGTGGAACCGCTTGGCGCTGCATATTGGCGCCCATAAGTGCACGGTTTGCATCGTCATTTTCCAGAAAAGGAATCATCGCAGTCGCAATAGAGACAACTTGTTTCGGCGAAACGTCCATATAATCGACTTCCGGCGCCGGAACTTCCAGAATCAGGTCTCTGTAGCGAACACTGACTTGTTCTTCAACGAACCAACCATTTTTATTCAGCTTTTCATTCGCCTGTGCAATAACAAACTCATCCTCTTCGTCAGCAGTCTGATAATGCACATCTTCAGTAACGCACAAATTCTTTTTGTCAACCTTGCGATAGGGTGTTTCAATAAAACCGAACTGGTTGACTCTGGCAAATGTAGACAAGGAGCCGATCAAGCCGATATTCGGGCCTTCCGGGGTCTCAATCGGGCACATGCGGCCATAATGAGAATGATGTACGTCACGA
>CAZSRN010000034.1:7476-12325 GCA_964609115.1 uncultured Veillonellaceae bacterium
CAAACCCAGCGCGCTCACGGCTCAAACCCCCAGGGCCAAGTGCGCTGAGACGACGTTTATGAGTCAACTCGGCCAATGGATTCGTTTGATCCATGAACTGCGACAACTGGCTTGACCCAAAAAATTCTTTGATCGCAGCCACAACCGGTCTTATATTGATCAATGCCTGCGGCGTGATCACATCAACATCCTGAATCGTCATTCGCTCTCGTACAACACGTTCCATCCGGGCAAGTCCAATGCGGAACTGATTTTGCAGCAATTCTCCTACTGAACGCAAGCGCCGATTTCCCAGATGATCAATGTCGTCTTTATTGCCAAAGCCTTCCGCAAGATTTAATAAATAGCTGATCGAGGCAATGATATCGGCTTTCGCTACAGTCCGTCGGCTAAAATCCGTCGGTGTAGCAGTGCAAAGCATTTTTTCCGGCTTCTGATCTTCATGCACGCGTGCATAAAGTTCGATCAAGCTCTCACCCATTGATTCTTCAGTAAAAATGCCGCTTTTTTCGATTTTGTCGAGAACTTCCTCATCAACCCGGATCAAATTGTCGTGCGCGTCATGCGCGGCAACAATAATTTCGCCCGTACTTTTATCAACAATGTTTTGGTCAAGAAAAACGCCCTGCAGCCGGCGACGCCAACCGATTTTTTTCGTCAATTTATAACGACCGACAGTTGCCAAATCATACCGCTTGGAATCAAAAAACAAAGATTCTACAAGTTGCGCTGCATTTTCAATGGTTGCCGGTTCCCCTGGCCGCAAGCGTTTATAAATTTCAAGCAAAGCCGTATCGCGATCCGTCGAATCATCTTTGCCGGCTTCCAAAGTTGCCCTGATGCGGGGGTTTTCATCAAACAACGCTAAAATAGCCTCATTAGATTCCCAACCCAATGCCCGGATTAAAACGGTCACTGGTAATTTCCTCGTCCGATCTACGCGCACGGAAACTACATCGTTGGAATCGGTCTCGAGTTCGAGCCAAGCGCCACGGTTAGGAATAATTGTAGCAAAATACAATTCCTTTCCATTCGCATCCAACGCTACATCATAATACACACCGGGAGAACGTACCAACTGGCTGACGATAACGCGTTCAGCGCCATTGATGATAAATGTCCCATTATCCGTCATAAGCGGGAAATCGCCCATGAAAACATTTTGCTCTTTAATTTCGCCCGTTTCTCGATTGACAAGACGAACTTTCACATTCAATGGCGCCGCATATGTTACGTCGCGTTCCTTGCATTCTTCAACGTCATACTTCGACTCGCCCAAACGGAAGTCGTCAAAAGACAACACTAGATTTCCGGTAAAATCTTGTATTGGAGAAATGTCCCGGAAAATTTCCGTCAGTCCTGTCTGCAGAAACCACTGGTATGACTTCTTCTGGATTTCAATCAAATTGGGCATATCCAGAACTTCATCGATTTTCGCATAACTATAGCGTGTCCGTTTACCTACATTTACGGGATTGAACATTCAGACCCCCACCTCCACTGTTGAAACAAAATAATACTGTAAAGCAAAAACAAGCAAGGCGCTCCAGATTAAGGAAGACCTTGCTTTTTGCATAAGGAAAAGTGCTTTCATCCCCTCAAAAGATAACTACCGCATTTTAGGATGATATCACACATATGTCAAATTGTCAACATGCAGTGGATTGTAAAACAGGTGAGCGCAAGCGCGCTCACCTGTACCGGAATTATTTTACTTCAACAGTAGCGCCGGCTTCAACCAATTTAGCTTTAACTGCATCGGCATCTGCTTTAGAAATTTTTTCTTTAACAGGTTTAGGAGCGCCGTCAACCAGATCTTTGGCTTCTTTGAGGCCCAATCCGGTCAATTCACGAACCACTTTGATAACATTAATTTTCGCAGCACCGGCAGCGGTCAGGATTACGTCAAACTCAGTTTGTTCTTCCGCAGCAGCGGCAGGAGCGGCAGCAGCGGCAGGAGCGGCGGCAGCGGCAGGAGCGGCGGCGGAAACGCCAAATTTTTCTTCCAATGCTTTTACCAATTCGGACAGTTCTAATACGGTCATTTGCTCAATAGCTTCAAGAATTTGTTCTTTATTCATGTTTCATTCCTCCATTTTTTTAAACTGATTCTTTTTGTTGTCTCACGGCTTCCAGTGTGTAAACCAAATTGCGTATATTTCCTTGTAGAACATTGACAAGACCAGTTATTGGCGACTGCATGCTGCCCAGCAAACGAGCAATCAAAACTTCGCGCGGCGGCAAGCTGGCCAAAGCCTTTACTGCCTCAGCATCAATAACTTTCCCTTCAACAAGACCTCCCTTGATTTCCATGATTCGATTTTCTTTTATGAATTCAGAAATCAATTTAGCGGGTGCTACTGGATCTTTTGCCGAAGATACCATTGCCAACGGTCCCTTGAGATAATTGTCCAACCCTTCAATTCCGGCTTCCTTCGCCGCAATGCTGGCCATATTGTTTTTAATGACCAAATATTCGACTCCGGCTTCCCGCATTTTTCGACGCAGTTTTGTATCCTGCGCGACTTTAATGCCCCGATAATCAGTTAGAACTGCGCCTTTTGCATTTTTCATAGTTTCCTTGAGTTCAGCGATCATCGCAACTTTTTCTGGACGAATTACCATATAGAGTCCACCTCCTTCCATATTAATCAAAAACTAAACGGTCTCCAGACACCAATGCCAGAGACCGTTCATAACAATGCTATGAATAGCTTGCTCCGACCTCGGCGGGCGCATCTTCACTGGATGCTTATACCTTTGACAGGTACCTGCTGTCTGCAGTCCGAATATGAAATTGTGCCGTTACTCAGGAATGAAAGTTATGCTTCTTTCTTCTCCGCTAATTTCAACGTGTTAACGGTTACTCCAGGACTCATCGTCGCACTCAATGTAATATGGCGAACATACTGCCCTTTTGCTACTGAAGGTTTCGCCTTGACCAGCGTCTCTATCAGCGTAAAATAATTCTGAAGCAATTTCTCTAAATCAAATGAAATTCGACCCAGCGGTGCATGAATGTTTCCCGCCTTATCTGTACGATATTCAATCTTACCAGCCTTAATTTCATTCAAAGCCCGAGTTACATCCAATGTAACCGTTCCAACTTTCGGATTCGGCATCAGCCCTTTAGGCCCAAGAATTTTACCAAGGCGGCCTACTGTTCCCATCATGTCGGGAGTCGCAACCGCTACATCAAACTCGGTCCAACCGCCCTGAATCTTCTCCACCATGTCTTCGGCTCCAACGAAATCAGCTCCAGCAGCTTCTGCTTCCTTCGCTTTTTCGCCTTTGGCAAAAACCAAAACCCGCTTTGTCTTACCCGTTCCATGAGGCAACACTACGGCGCCACGAACCTGTTGATCAGCATGTTTGGGATCAACTCCAAGTTTTACAGCTACTTCAAGAGTAGCATCGAACTTGGCCGCCGGCATCTTCTGAAGAAGCGCAATAGCCTCTTCCGGATCATAAACTTTATCGGCTTCAATCAGTTTGACTGATTCCTGATACTTTTTGCCGTGCTTTGGCATAACTTTATCCTCCTGATTATGTGGTTATAACGGGAAACCCTCCCACTGTCAGCATGGCTTAGTCGATAATATCGATTCCCATGCTTCGTGCAGTACCTTCGACCATACGCATTGCCGCTTCAACATTTGCAGCGTTCAAGTCGGGCATTTTGCTCTCCGCAATCTCGCGAACCTTATCGCGAGAGATTTTAGCCACTTTTTTCTTGTTAGGTTCGCCAGACGCGGTTTCAATACCGGCGGCTTTCTTCAACAGAATTGCTGCAGGCGGAGTCTTCGTGATAAAAGTGAAAGAACGGTCTTCAAAAACAGTGATTTCAACAGGAATTATCAAGCCAACCTGTTTCGCGGTTCTTTCATTAAAATCCTTGACGAACGCCATGATATTGACACCAGCTTGTCCCAGCGCCGGGCCGACCGGAGGCGCCGGTGTAGCCTTTCCTGCGGGAACCTGCAGTTTTACGACTTTAACTATTTTTCTTGCCATGTGTTCACACCTCCTTACGTGCAAAATGTGGTATTGCGGGCAACTATGCCCTCCCACCTGTCCCTTCATCAACGGAACTTCGAATAGTCTCTATAATTTCTCCACTTGGGAAAAATCCAATTCAACAGGGGTTTCTCGACCAAACATATTGACCAGTGCTCTGATTTTTCCCCTATCCATATATACATCCGTGACTGTAGCCGTCCAATTTTCAAAGGCGCCGGCCACGATACGAATCACTTCCTGCGGTTTAACATCAATTTTCTGTCGCGGTTCTTCAACGCCCATTGCTCTCAAAATCGGCTTCAATTCAAGCGGATTTAAAGGAATCGCCTTGCTTCCCGACCCAACAAAACCGGTAACGCCCGGCGTGTTGCGCACCACGTACCAAGTTCTGTCATTGACAATCATTTCAACTAAAACATAGCCGGGGAAAATCTTTTTTTTGGTAACTTTCCGCTTGCCGTCTTTAATTTCAACTTCATCTTCCATCGGTACCAGAACCTGAAAAATCTCCGTCTGCATGCCCATAGACTGAATCTTGCGTTCCAGATTCGCTTTTACTTTATTTTCATATCCGGAATAAGTATGAATCACATACCATTGACGTTCTTCTTCCATCAGACGCCGCCTCTACCTGGCAAGTATTGCTTTAAGAATTTGCGCAAAAAAGCCATCAATAATCCATATTAATGTTGCAGCCAAAAAAACCGACACCAACACCACTATCGTATTAGCCGTCAGCTCTTTCTTGTTGGGCCACGAAATCTTTTTCAGCTCAGATCGCACTTCCCGCAGAAAACGCGTCACCCGTACCAGTCGTCCCCGACCCTGC
>CAZSRN010000035.1:0-12301 GCA_964609115.1 uncultured Veillonellaceae bacterium
GCGAATTTTTGTACACAATACACAAAAGGCGAAGCAATGTATTTATTTATGTTCAGGAAAGAGGGAGGGGTATTCTTGCGAAGCGATATCGTAAAAAAAGGTTCAACCCGGGCGGCGCATCGCTCACTATTCAATGCATTGGGGATTTCCCGGCAGGATTTGACCAAGCCGTTGGTTGGCGTTGTAAATTCGTTTAATGAATTAATTCCCGGACACATGCATTTGAGAGAGATCGCAGATGCAGTGAAAACTGGAATTTGGCAGGCAGGCGGGGTGCCGCTCGAATTCCCGGCGATTGGGATATGTGACGGTATTGCCATGGGACATGACGGCATGAAGTATCCACTGCCCAGTCGTGAACTGATAGCGGACTCGGTCGAAGCCATGGCCGTCGGACATGGACTGGACGGCTTGGTGATGGTTACCAACTGCGACAAGATTACACCGGCAATGTTGATGGCTGCAGCCCGGCTCAACATTCCTTCGGTGGTAGTCAGTGGCGGGCCCATGCTGACCGGCCGTTACAATGGGCGTGATATCAGCGTAAGCACAATGTTTGAAGCCGCCGGATTATATGAGGCGGGTAAAATTGATGCAACTGAACTTGAAAGTATGGAAAAAGCCGGGTGTCCCGGCTGCGGGTCCTGTGCCGGACTGTTTACTGCCAACAGCATGAACTGTATGACAGAGGCGTTGGGGATGGGAATCATGGGAAACGGGACCATTCCGGCGGCATACACGGGGGCGCGCCGTATGTTGGCGCGTGAGGCCGGCGTGGCTGTGATGAATATGATTGCCAAGGATATTAAACCGCGCGACATTATGACATTGCAAGCATTCAAAAATGCGATTGCCGTTGATATGGGAATTGGCGGATCTTCCAACACGGTGCTTCATCTGACCGCGATTGCATATGAAGCGGGAATCGAACTTCCTTTGTCATTGTTTGATGAAATTAGCGCAAAAACTCCTTATCTGACCAAGATGAGCCCCGGCGGTTCACATCATTTGCAAGATCTGAACGAAGCAGGCGGAATCCCGGCTGTGATGAAAGAGCTTGCCAAGTTGGGACTGATAGATGCGACTGCATTGACCGTAGACGGAGTCATGTCGGATCGACTGAAGAATGCCGCTATCAAAAGACCGGATGTTATCCGCAGCGTAGAAAACCCTTACCGTAAAAGCGGCGGGTTGGCGGTGCTCAAAGGAAATTTGGCGCCGGGATGCGCCGTGGTCAAGGAAAGCGCTGTAGCGGAAGACATGCTGGTATTTAATGGAGTTGCCCGGGTTTTTAATTCGGAAGACGAAGCCATTGAAGCCATCATCGGCAAACGGATTAAAGACGGCGACGTGGTGGTTATCCGTTATGAAGGGCCCAAGGGCGGCCCTGGAATGAAGGAAATGCTCAATCCTACGGCTGTTATTACCGGGATGGGGCTGAAAGTTGCATTGTTGACGGATGGCCGTTTCAGTGGAGCAACCAGGGGAGCCTGCGTCGGCCATATTTCACCGGAGGCCATGGAAGGCGGTCCCATTGGACTGTTGCAGGATGGCGACCCAATTCTCCTTGACATTCCTGGGAGGAAGCTGGAAGTAAAAGTAACCGATGAAGAGTTGGCGAAACGCAAAGCCGCTTGGGTATGTCCGGAACCCAAAGTGAAGACCGGCTATCTGGCGCGTTATGCAAAACTGGTAACATCGGCCAACACAGGGGCTGTATTAAAATAAACGGAGAAGAGGGGGAAGAGAAATGAATAAAAAAAATTGGGTTTTGTTGTTGACGTTACTGTTGATTGTTGTATTTGCAGTTGCCGGTTGCGGGGGCGCCGATAAAAAACCGGAGGCAAAGAAGGATGCCGGACCGCAGACGATTAAACTGGCGCATGTTGTGAATGAAAAAGATGGATTTCATATTGCTGCGCAGAAATTCAAGGAACTGGTGGAAGAACGCACCAAAGGAAAGGTAAAAGTCGAGCTGTTCCCCAATGCATCATTGGGTGATGAACGGACACTGATTGAAGGAATGCAGATTGGTACGATCGCCATGGGCGTGATAACCAATGGTCCTGTTGCAAATTTTCTGCCTGAAATTGCGGCGTTTGAGATGCCATTCCTGTTCTCGTCGCCGGAAGAAGCCTATAAAGTATTGGATAGTGCAGTAGGGAAAAAGGTTTTGGATAAATTGGACGCCATTAATCTGAAAGGCTTGGCCTATGCGGAAAGGGGTTTCCGTAATCTTACCAATTCAAAAAAACCAATAAAAACTCCGGCGGATATGGCGGGATTGAAAATCCGCGTAATGGAAAACCCTGTATATATTGATACGTTCAAAACGCTGGGCACCAATGCGGTCCCGATGGCATGGACCGAAGCATTGACGGCGCTTCAACAGGGAACCATTGATGGACAGGAAAACCCGATCAACGTCATTTATTCGTTCAAATTGAACGAAACACAAAAGTATTTGACGATGACCAAACATTCGTATGCTCCGGCCTTGTTTCTGATGAGTAAAAAGGTGTTTGGGTCTTTTGACAAAGAAACTCAGGATATTCTGGTTAAGTCTGCACAAGAAGCGGCAGTGCACGAAAGAAAGTGGAATGCGGCGCAAATGGCGGATCAGCTCAAAACACTCAAAGAAAAAGGGATGCAGATTTCCGAACCTGATATTGCTGCGTTCCAGGCAGCTGTCAAACCTGTTTATGACAAATATGGTCCGAAATTCGGCACATTGCTTGAGGATATTAATAAAGCCAAAAAGTGATTTGAGGAGGTAATATGGGACAAATCAATAAATTGATAAATAGCCTGAGCAATAGTATTGACCGGGCCATGGTGGGATTGGTATTTCTCATCGTGGCCGCCATGGTCATTGTGACGACCCTTCAGGTTGTATTTCGCGTTGCATTCAACGCGCTGACGTGGAGTGAAGAGTTGTCGCGATACTTATTGGTTTGGGGTACTTTTTTTGGCGCCACGTTGGCCTATAAACGGGGCAATCATATTGCAGTGACCTTTATCATTGACTTTTTTCCCGGCAAACTTCGGGTTTGGTTTAATGTCCTGACGTACCTTCTATCCCTGACCTTCTTTGTTATTGTGGCGCAGCAAGGTCTGAACATGATCACAATGCAGGTTTTTCAGGTTTCACCCGCACTGCAGCTGCCGATGAAATATGTATACTGGAGTATTCCAGTCAGCTGCGGCATCATGATCATTCATACTTTTGCGGGAATCTCGGATGAATTGCATAAGGCTTTCGGAAAAGAGGCCTCTATATGATTACGTTATTGTTTGGCTCGTTCTTTATATTGCTTGCATTTGGGGTTCCCATCGCTATTGCCATTGGCTTGACGGTATTGATCGTTTTGTCTACCAATGACATTTCGCTGTTGGTGGTTCCTCAGCGGATGTTCGCCGGTGCGGATTCATTTCCACTGGTGGCGATTCCGTTTTTTATCTTGGCTGGTGATATTATGGCCAAGGGTAAGGTTTCCGAGAAAATGGTGCAATTTGCGGATTCACTATTGGGGTTCGTCAAAGGTGGACTATGGGTCGTAGCTGTACTGGCGTCGATGTTTTTTGCAGCTATTTCCGGCTCGGGAGCAGCCACGACAGCAGCTGTGGGTACTCCTTTATTGCCGGAACTGAAGAAAAAGGGGTATGATCCTGCTTTTTCGGCGGCTCTCATCGCATCCGGCGGATGCATCGGAGTTATTATTCCTCCGTCGGTTCCGATGGTTCTTTATTGCGTGATGGCCGACCAATCCGTAGCCAGATTGTTTCTTAACGGATTCATTCCGGGGTTCATGATGGGTGGTATTCTGATTGCCATTGGACTTTATGTTGCGTATAAAAATAATTACGCCAACGGCGCGCCGTTTTCATTCCGCAATATTGCGGTAACTTTCCGGGAGGCCATATGGGGTCTGGCGACGCCGCTGATTATTTTGGGGGGGATTTTTTCCGGTTACTTTACTCCATCTGAAGCAGCCGTCATTTCCGTCGATTATGCATTGCTGGTTTCCGTTCTTGTTTACCGGGATATGGGATGGCGGCAACTCGTTCAAATTTTCATGCGTTCAGCGATTACAATGTCCATCATTATGTTCATCATTGCCACATCTACCGCCATGGGGTGGGTAATGGCCAACTGGCAAATCCCCAAGCTTATTGCGGAAAATATTTTGGCGATTTCAACCAATAAGTATGTTTTGATTCTACTGATTAATATTGTGGTGTTTATTGCCGGATTTTTTATGGAAACGGCATCGGCGCTTATTTTACTGACTCCGGTTTTTTTGCCGTTGATTCAACAACTGGGGATCGATCTTATTCATTTTGGGGTTGTGATGGTACTCGGCTTATCTATCGGCATGGTGACTCCGCCGGTAGCGATCAATCTTTATGTGGCCAGTACGATTTCCGGGCTATCCATTGAGAAAATCAGTAAAGCGGTTATTCCCATGGTTATTGGATTAGTGACGGTATTGTTGGCAGTTACCTATTTACCCCTGTTTTTCAAGGGAATGATATTATAAAATCCAATTTCTCTTGAAACCAGTCGCCATGTCCGGTATAATAACGTTGTTGCGGGTGTGGTGGAATGGCAGACACAAGGGACTTAAAATCCCTCGGTAGCGATACCGTGCCGGTTCGAGTCCGGCCACCCGCACCATTTTCAAATTAAAAGCCCTGAGACTTTGTCTCAGGGCTTTCTTTACATACGTTGTTGAATCGGCTATACTACAAATGCAAACAAACGTTCGAATCAAGGCGCGGTAAAGACTGCAATTTGGTTAAGATTTCTAATGGGGTGATTTGGATATATGAGCGATATCTTGGAGGGGCTCAACGAGCCGCAGCAACAGGCCGTGACTGCCACAGAGGGCTATATACGTGTGATTGCCGGTGCGGGTTCCGGCAAGACGCGCGCGCTGTCACACCGGTTTGCTTATCTTGTAAACGAGATCGGCATCATGCCTTCCAATATTCTCTGCGTCACCTTCACCAACAAATCGGCGAATGAGATGCGTCAGCGCATCCGCCGTCTCACCGGTGACAGTGATACCGGTTATATCAGCACATTTCACAGCTTTTGCGTTTCCGTTTTGCAGGAGGATATCCATGCGCTGCAGTATCCCAAAAGCTTCCTGGTGCTGGATAACGCCGACATAGACTCGATGCTGAAGATCATCTATGAGGAGCGCGGTCTCACGCTACGTCACATGACCTTTTCCAAAGCGCGGGACATGATCGAAATCCGCAAAATTTTTAAAGAACCGGAATACTACGAGCATATGATTGCGTTTTCTTTGGACGAACTGCATCGGAAATATTTGGCTGCCGTGGAAGCGGAGGATATTATTTTTTGGGGATATCTCTATCAGCAAAAAAAATGCTTCAGCCTCGACTACAATGACCTAATCAAATATGTGCTGTATCTCTTCGGTATCAGTGATGAGATCAGGCGCAAGTGGCAGCAGCGGTTGGAATACATCATGATCGACGAGTATCAGGACATTGATGAGCTGCAGTATCGGTTGATGAAGGTGTTGTGTGCATACCACCAAAACCTGTTTATTGTGGGCGACCCGGATCAGACGATCTATACATGGCGCGGCGCCAACGTGCGGTATATATTGGACTTTGACAAAGAGTTTCCGAATGTCCGAACGATCCTGATGATGGAAAATTATCGTTCTACGCCGCAGATTGTGGCTGTGGCCAACTCCCTGATTGCAAATAATAAAAACCGCTTGAAAAAAGACTTGTTGCCAGTATTGCCGGATGGCGCCGAGGTTGTTTACCACCACGCGAAAACAGCGGAGGCGGAGGCTAAATGGATAGCCGGTCAAATCAGGGATCTAGCCGACAAAGGGGAAAAACCGGGCGATGTAGCCATTTTGTATCGCGCACATTACCTTTCCCGTTCGCTGGAGGAAGTGTTTCGGGCAGAAGAGCTGCCCTGCACGATATACAGCGGGGTGCAGTTTTTTGGCCGCATGGAGATCAAGGATGCATTGTCCTATTTGCGTCTGGTTGTCTATAAGGACGATTTGTCTTTTCTGCGGGTGGTTAACGTGCCCAAACGCAACATCGGCGACCGGCGGATAAAATTTTTACAGGATTACGCTGCCCAGAACCAATGTTCACTTTACCAGGCGTTCGTGAAAACAGTCGATAATGAAATTTTCAAGAACACGAAGGCCAAGCGCTTTCTGAGTCTGTTGGAACACTTTTCCGCAGGCTATCAGGATCTGCCTGTTTCCGAAGTCCTAAGCGCACTTCTGGACCAGAGCGGCTATGAGGCGATGCTCCGGACGGAAGGCAGCCAGGAACGACTGGACAATTTGGCGGAATTGAAGCAATCGGTTTATGAATACGAGAATTCCTGCGGCGAAGAATGTACGATGGAAAACTATCTGGTTCGTGTAGCGCTCCTGACAAATACCGACGCAGTTTCCGGCAAGAACGCGGTCAAGCTGATGACGGTCCATACGGCAAAGGGGCTGGAGTTTCCCCATGTGTTTCTCTGTGGTTTTGGCGAAGGCGTGTTTCCGTCGAAGAAGACTGCGACCGTTGAAGGGATGGAGGAGGAACGGAGGCTTGCTTTCGTTGCCTTTACCCGAGCTCAAAAAGCATTATTCCTCACTGACGCGGAAGGGCGGAATCTTGACGGATCGTACCGGTATCCCTCGCGATTTATCTTTAACGTGGAGAAGCAACTGCTGTCTTACACGAATGAATTGGAAGACAGCTTGGTATCTGAAACCCACTGGAGTATCGAAAATAACGAAAAGATGCTGGAAGTGCTCTCTTCCGAGCCTGCATTCCAACCGGGAGACAGGGTTGTTCACAGCGTAATGGGCGCCGGAGAAGTGGTCGAGGTTGACAGTGACAAAGCTGCCTATGCGATTCAGTTCGATGGGCTGGAAACACTGCGAAAAATCAGTTTTAAAGCACAATTAAAATCAGCGGTCGGCTGCAATGAAAACAAGTAAGTGCAAAAAGTTTCAAAGAAATTTCAAAACCGTATATTGTACAATGAAATCTATAGTTGTATTGCCCGATATCGTTAAAGTTTCAAGTGGTTTGAGAGTTTAGCCGTGCGAAGAAGCGTGAAATGATGATCAGAGAAGAGAAGTGACTGGCCGCGTAAATTGAAGGATGCATTTTCTAGCCATGGAATAGGCTGAAAAGTTTGTTCATGGGGTGGGAATGCACTTGGTTTCGAGACATCCTGGAACGTCAAGTTGTTGCTATCAAATTAAATTGGCGCTGGCGCTGAGCGGCCTGGGAATATTGTGGGTACTTTGTTTGTTTTATTCGGCGTTCAGTTTTACTCAAATTACGCTGGCTTTTGTTTTTCACATCTATTGTCAACATCCTTTGTAGAATCATGTGGCGTTTTTTTGTCGCAACAGAGTAATGAAACGTAAAAAAATGAAGTTCCTCAGTTCAAAACTGAGGAACTTCATTTTTTAATCAACAAAACATTCTAGCCTAATTCGAACGAGGTTACACCAAAAACGCTGGCTAGATTCATGGGGGGCAAAGCTCCGGTATACATTCGTGCTGTATAAAACACGGGAGACATGGAGTGCTGTTCGGCCAAGGATATGGCCGCCGCATTGGGCTCCGGAACATCCAAAAAGAGGTTCTGGCCGTTAGCAAAGGTGGCTAGCGCCGTTAATAGCTGATGAGCAATTATGGGGTTATCGGCAAACAACGGTCCCACTTTACAGCCGTCGCCGCACTGGCGAACAACGCCATAGCCTTGCAGCCGGTCATGGGTCATATAAGCGAAGGCCTGACTGTTGGGTTGATGAATCCAACGGTCTACAAAGACTGGACGGGGCGTAAAAAAACAAGTACTGTCATACGCAAGCAGCTTATCAAAAGGTGCGGAACCAAGCGGAACGACGTTGGGACTTTCAAGCGCTGAATAATCGGCGGGAGGGGCTTGATAGCGTATATTACGATAGGCCGGTTTGAATCCGGATTGTTTATAGTTTTCTTGTTGGGCAACGACTCCGTCCAGTCCGATATTGCGGCCGGAAAGACGGTTCATGGCAGCTTGCCATAAGCGCAGTCCGAATCCTTTTCCACGGAATTCCGGTTTTACGATATAAAAGCCAATAAAGCCGAAATCTTTGCCATAACGTATTGCAGAGATGGTTGCAATGGGAAAACCGTCATAATAGCCCGCCAGAAAACCCTGGGGATCAGTGCTGTAAAACAACTGGGCATCATTCAGACCGGGATTCCAGCCTTCCATTGCCGCCCAATCGGCGACAAGAGGCATTTCTGTCTCGGCCATTGTTCGTATTTGGAAAGGCGAAGCACTCATTCGTCGGCTACCGTCCATTTACTACAGAATTTATTTTGTTTTTTCTGTGATCTGGGTAGAGGGATAGTTGTCCTGAATGTACGAACGAAAATGAAGGCCTTTGGCCCGGGCGGTCATCAAAGCAAGGTGGGCAATCATGGGAACATTTTTATACTGATGGATGCTGGAATCCAGAAACTCAATTTCCAACACGCAGGAGCCTTCATCATAGCCGATAGATTTGATATCGCTGGACATTACATAAATTCGATTCATGTGACACAACCTAACGTGGAATATTCGACAAGACCGCAATCGAGAAGCCTAGGACAACTCCCAGCGCCGTAACAAAAAACGAGGCAAAGAGCAGGGATGCTTTTTTTGCTATGCCTGCTTTAGAAATGGCCATTTTCTTGGGGAGCGCCATTTTGGGAGAAAATGAAACCTTTTTGGGAAGGCTCATTTTTTGGGGTAGGGAGAGCTTCAAGATGTTGCCCCCTTTCCGGCTGGAAGAATTGACTGGAAAATAAATTACGCTACCTGATCACAAAATAATATATTCCACAAATAAAGTTAAGGTCCTTCCATCCAGTTGAAAGGGGTATTCCATTATTATTTTTTTGAGGTATCTCTGTGCAAGGGTTCTTCATAATGAAACCCAATAATTTTGGGATAAAGCAATAATCCTATTGCAAATCCTAAAAATAAAGTGAGTAAAGGAAACACCGCCATATTTTCATTGCTCATCTGCCCAATCTCCTTGCTCATAAAATTCAATACTGCTTGCGCACATAGTAACATGAAGGCAGGTCAAAAATGTGTCAGGAAAATGTTAGGGTAAATAAAAATATTGTACAGAATATGTTGAAAAGGATTTATTTGTCGACCGCAGAAAGGTTGCCGGGAATTTTGCAGGAACTCGGTAAGACATCGCGAAAAGAATATGAGGGAAAATTTAATGAATCATCCAACAATGCAATACTGGATGCTGTACGAAAGAGGTGAATGCCCTTGGAGCAGAATTCTTTGCTATATCAGACATGGACCCAACAGCTGGGTAAAGAGAAACTACAAGCCTATCAAGATTCGCTGGCGCGGACATTTGGAATTAGCCTGTGCTTGTTGTCGTTACAGGGAAAAACCCTCAGCATATGGTCGAATTCCTCTTTGTTTTGCTACTACATGATGAAGAACAACCGGGGACGGTGCATTCAGGAAAGGGAAAATGCAATTAAGTCAGTATTGGCGCAGAGACAGCCGCTTACTTTTAAATGCTATATGGGGCTGACTTTTTTTATTTTTCAGCAGGCGTACGGACTCGATGCGTCGAAAAATAAATAGGCAGAAAATCGGAATAGAAACAGTAGGGGCAAGATGGAGGGCATTGCATGCGAGTGGTAGTTGCGCCGGATTCATACAAGGGCAGTGTGTCGGCGGTCGGAGTGGCGGAAGCGCTGGGGCGCGGGGTGCTGCGGGTGTTTCCTGAAGCGGAGGTGCGCAAGATTCCGATTGCCGACGGCGGCGAAGGCACGGTGGAGGCAATGGTGACGGCCACCGGCGGCGTGGTAAAGCAAGCCCGGGTACGGGGACCGCTGGGCGAGCCGGTCAATGCCTGCTGGGGCATTTTGGGTGACGGCGAAACGGCGGTGATCGAGATGGCCGCCGCCTCGGGCCTGCCAATGGTTCCGCCGGAACGACGGGATCCCCGGATTACTACGACCTACGGCACCGGCGAACTGATTCAGGCGGCTTTGGACGCCGGATTGCGCCGGGTCATCATCGGTATTGGCGGAAGCGCGACTAATGATGGCGGAACGGGTATGGCCCAGGCGCTGGGAGCTAAATTTTTGGCAAGTGATGGAACGGACTTGCCGCTGGGCGGCGGCGCTTTAATCAACCTTAAAACGATAGATTTGACGGGGCTGGACCCACGATTGCAGGAAACCAAAATTACGGTGGCTTGTGATGTTGACAATCCTTTATGTGGAACGCGTGGTGCGGCGGCGGTTTTTGGACCGCAAAAAGGGGCTACTTCAGAAATGGTGCAGGAATTGGATGCGGCATTAATGCATTTTGCACAATGCGCCAAAACGGCGACCGGACGGGATATTGCCGAGTTGCCGGGAGCAGGCGCGGCAGGGGGACTCGGCGCAGGGTTGCTGTTTTTTACGCAGGCCAAATTAAGACCTGGGGTAGAAATCGTACTGGAGACGGTGAATTTTGCCGAGATAGTCCAGGATGCGGCCTTTGTCATAACGGGGGAAGGGCGGACTGATTTTCAGACGGCTTATGGCAAGGCGCCGGTCGGAGTCGCCAAAGTCGCCAAACAATTTAACGTTCCGGTGTTTTGTATATCCGGCGGATTGGGCGTCGGCGCGGATGACGTGCTGGCACAGGGGATCGACGCGACGATGAGCATTTGTTCCGGGCCCATGTCGCTGGAAGAATGTATGAAGGACGGAGAACGGCTGGTTGAAGAGGCTGCCGCAAGGTTGTGCAGAATTTTGCAGACAAAAGTCCGACTGTGAATTGCGATTGATTTGACGAGCGTGTTGAAAAACGGATACAATATGAGATAGAAAAGCGAAAAGCGCGTTCTGACCGTTTCAGTCGCGCTTTTCTTTATCGTTGAATAGCGCGGAACGGGATGGTGAAACTTTTGAAATTGGTTGAACTGCGAGTGGGAAATAAATTGGATCATCAGGAACTGATTCTTTGGGTGCAAAAAAGCTCACAATCAGCGAATGGATCATGGTTTGTGAGGGGGTCGGCGGAAGATTCCAGCGGCTCCATGGGGTTTATTTGCTTTAATGCGGAATCTGTAGCCCGGGTGAAAGATCTTACAGCGGCGGTTCCTGTGGTTGTAAGCGGACAAATCCAGGCGGATCGATATGGAGGAGAGGGAAAACTTCAGCTGTTAGCCGATTATATTGACTTGATTCCCGCGGGCCGGGATGTCTCGCACTTGCTTCCGTCAACCCATAAAGACATTGAGGAATACAAAAATAAATTCATCCGGTTGGTCGCGCAGGTGCAACGTCCTCCGTTACGCGAATTACTGGGCGAAATTTTTAGTGGTTCACGTTGGGAGCAGTTTGTTCGCAATCCGGCGGCCAAGAGGTTTCACCACGCGTATATTGGCGGATTGCTTGAACATTCGGTTGATGTGGCTGAAACGGCGTTGGCGATTGCGGGCGCAGTGAAAGAAATAGACCGGGACATGATCATCGCGGGATCCTTGCTGCACGATATCGGCAAGACGGAAGAGATTTCTTCCGATATCGGTTTTTCTTATACGGATACGGGGCACTTGCTCGGGCACATTACGGCAGGCGCACTGATTGTTGATGCTATGGCGAAAAAAGTGCAGTTTTTTTCGGAAGCCGACCGTAAGGCGCTGCTGCATGTTCTCTTATCGCATCATGGGGATCGCGAAAAAGGTTCACCTGTATGTTGCGCGACGAGGGAAGCCGTGATTGTCCATTATGCCGATGAGCTGAACGCTGTGTTGCAGCAGTTTGAGGAAACGACGGAAAAAGATCCCCAGGGTTGGAGCTATAATAAAATGTTGGGATATATGATCCGGGTTTGACCCTGACTTCCCGGTGTGATATTCTATGAATCTAAATAAAGATTTTGGCGGTGAGTAGGAAAGGCGATCGTGGCCGCACTTTGAGGCGGTCGAGGAAAGTCCGGGCTCCATAGGGCAGGGTGCTGGATAACGTCCAGCGAGGGCGACCTTAGGGCCAGTGCCACAGAAATGAAGACCGCCGGCCTTCGGGCCGGTAAGGATGCAACGGTGCGGTAAGAGCGCACCAGCGGCCGGGTGACCGGCCGGCTAGGTAAACCCCACCCGGAGCAAGACCGAATAGGGAAGGGATGAAGCGGCCCGCTGAACCTTCCGGGTTGCGTCGCTAGAGCCGTCGGGCAACCGCCGGCCCAGATAGATGATCGCCACCGCGCAAGCGG
>CAZSRN010000036.1:0-12092 GCA_964609115.1 uncultured Veillonellaceae bacterium
GGGCATGGTTTTTCAAGCGTATACTCTGTTCCCGTGGCTAACTGTTGAGCAAAACATCGCGTTTGGGCTGGATGTGGCCGGACGATCCAAGTCGGATCAACTGAATGCAGTAAAATTTTATATTGAAAAAATAGGACTTAAGGGTTTTGAAAAGGCCTATCCACGAAAATTGTCCGGAGGGATGAAGCAGCGGGTGGCTATTGCCAGGGCTTTGGCGAATGAGCCGGAAGTGTTGTTGATGGATGAACCCTTTGGAGCGCTGGATGCACAGACCCGTTCCGTCATGCAGGAACTGTTGCTGTCTGTGTGGGATGAATCCCACAAAACCATTTTATTTGTTACGCACGATGTGGAAGAGGCCGTATTTATCGGGGATACGATTTATGTCATGACTGCCCGTCCAGGACGGATTAAAGCGCGGATTGACGTTAAGTTGCCGGCGAAGCGGACATATGATATGAAATTGTCTGATGAATTTCTCAACATCAAGCGGGATGTATTGGAATTGATTCGGGAAGAGGCTTGGAAAGCTGCTAATGCCAATCTGCCGGAGGGATGAACAAAATGACAAAAAAGCTGGTTTTTTTTCAAACTCAACGTGGAGTCTCGGCGGCCGTATGGTCAACGCAGGGATTGTATGAACTGACTTTTCCTTATTTATCCATGGAAGAAGCACGGAGCCATTTGACAGCACCCGGTTTGATGAGCGCCGACCTGAATGAAAGACAGCAGGGCTGGCAGCAGACCCTGCAGGATGAAATGGCGTCTTATTTTTCTGGAACGGCGATCCAGTTTACGGTTCCGGTCGATTGGTCCGGCTATACGGATTTCCGTTTAAAGGCGCTGCAATTTACCGCAGCGATTCCTTTTGGTCAGGTGACAACCTATGGCGAAATTGCAACTGCGGTGGGATGCCCGGGCGCAGCAAGGGCAGTCGGGGGCGCCATGCATGCGAATCGAACGCCTATTGTCGTTCCCTGCCATCGGGTCGTGGGAGCGGACGGCAGTCTCACCGGGTTTGGCGGAGGATTGGCGTTAAAGCAGGAATTGCTGGGACTGGAGAAGAAGTAAGGAGATTTTATGACGATAAGACTCATTGCGATCGATATGGATGATACTCTGCTAAACGAGACGCAGCAGGTTACAATACGCACGAAGGACGCTATCCGGCGTGCGATGGACGCCGGGGTTCATGTAGCGATTGCTACAGGACGAATGTTTCGTTCGGCATTGCCGTTTGCCAAGGAAATCGGGATCCGGCTGCCGTTGATCACTTACAACGGAGCGATGATTCGGGAATTGGATTCGGGAAAAACATTGTTTCACCGCCCCATCGGGACGGAGCTTGCGCAGGGATTGGCGGACCTTTTCCAGCAAAAGGGCTGGTATTTGCAAAAATATGTGGATGATACGTTATATGTGGCCGAACTGGACGAAAATGCACAATTTTATGCCGATTATGCCAGAGTAGAAGCAATTCCGCTCGGCAAAGATTTTTTTCGGATGACTGAGGCGCCTACCAAAATGCTGAGTATGGGAGACACTGCAGAACTGAATGAAATTCGTTCGGTTGTCGCGGCTCGCTACGGAGATCGCCTCTATCTGGCTTCTTCGAAAAAACGGTATCTCGAAATGGTGGATGCCCGAGTTAATAAAGGGGAGGCTGTGGCATTTTTGGCGGCATCGCTGGGAATTCGGCAAAGTGAAATCATGGCGATCGGCGATTCGATGAACGATGTTGACATGATTGAATATGCCGGTTGCGGTGTGGCCATGGGAAATGCCAACTCGACGGTTCGAGCGGCTGCAAACTTTGTAACGGCGACAAACTCGGAAGACGGAGTTGCGGTTGCCATTGAGAAATTTGTTCTTGACTGAAACGGGAGGTGGTCCTGTGGTTGTCGGTATTGGAATCGACCTGGTGGAAATTCATCGCATGAAGAAAGCCATTGGAAATAAACTGTTCATTCAGCGGGTGTTTACTCCACCGGAACAAAATTATTGCGACGGTCGGGGCAAGCAAAATGCAGCTTCCTATGCAGCTCGGTTTGCCGCCAAGGAAGCGGTCATGAAGGCTTTGGGCACAGGAATGTCCGGCGGCGGAACATGGCGGGAGATTGAAGTGCTGCCGGATGATCAGGGGAAACCGGTGATGAGTCTGACGGGAACTTTTGCGGAGTTGGCGGAAAAGTTGGGCGTGACCCGTATTCATGTTTCGTTGTCGCATGCACAGGAATATGCGACAGCCCAGGTATTGCTCTGGAGGGGTGAAGCGGAATGAAGATTGCAACGGCGCAGGAAATGCGGGATATTGACAAGTCCACAGTAGAATGGTTTGGACTGCCGGGTGTAGCGCTGATGGAAAATGCCGGACACGCCATTGCGGACAAGGCTGTAGAAATTTTGGGCGAACCGCGCGGAAAAATTGTTTTTATTGTCTGTGGAGGCGGAAATAACGGCGGAGACGGCTATGTGGCAGCCCGCTGGCTTCATAACAGCGGCGTCCGCGTCAAGCTGTTCCTTGCGTTGGATCGGACTTCCATTCAGGGAGATGCACTGATTCATCTGGAGACCGTAGTGAGAATGGGTGTGGAGTGCTTTGACATAACGGAACCGCGCGGCATGGAAAAAGCGCGGATTTCGTCGGCCTTTGCCGATCTTGTGATCGATGCATTGCTGGGAACCGGTTTTCATGGTGATCTCAGTGAATCGTATCGCGATAGCATAGAGCTGATGAATGGAGCGGGGCGGAAGATTTTGTCCGTGGATATTCCCTCGGGGGTGGAAGCGGATACCGGACTGGTCCGGGAAAAAGCAGTGCAGGCTTTTTGCACCGTAACATTCGGGTTGCCCAAGCCGGGCCTTTTGTTGTATCCGGGGGCAGGCTGCGCGGGAAAAATCGAAGTTTCCCCCATTGGGATTCCTGCTGAGCTGCTGACAGCGGCTACTCTTCATCAAACTTTGGTTACAAAGGAGTATGCCGCCTCACTGCTGCCTTGCCGGTTGCCGGATTCCCATAAGGGAAGTTTCGGACACGTGCTGATCATGGGAGGGTCCCGCGGCATGAGCGGAGCTGCTTTTTTGGCATCGCAGGGAGCATTGCGAACCGGGTCCGGCTTGGTGACGATCGGAGTGCCGGCCGGAATTGGCGTTGCGATGGAAATGAAAACAACGGAAGCTATGACGTTGGAGCTTCCGGAGACGTTGACGGGCGGGTTGGGTGAAGATGCGCTGCGGCTGATGCATGATTTTTCGGCGCAGGCATCAGTGATTCTGGTCGGGCCGGGGTTGGGTCGGCATGAAGATACTTTGGAAATTGTGCGGGAACTGGTTCAGACGACGGATCGCCCGCTGGTGTTGGATGCTGACGCATTGTTTGCATTAACCGGCCATATTGAACTGCTGTCTGGACTGGACACGCTGGCGGTGCTGACGCCGCATCCGGGAGAAATGGCGCGGCTGACCGGATTATCCGTACGGCAGATTCAAGCCGACCGGATTGGCGTGGCCCGCAGGGCTGCGACGGAATGGAAAAATATCGTTGTTTTAAAGGGGCCCGGCACGATCGTGGCTTTCCCGGACGGAGAGATTTATGTGAATTCCACTGGAAACTCCGGTATGGCGACCGGAGGTATGGGCGACGTACTGGCAGGAATGATCGCGGCACTGATTGCACAGGGTTTGTCCAGCCATGATGCGGCAGTACTCGGAGTCTATTTGCATGGACTGGCAGGAGACCGGGTAGCGCTGGAACGTCCGGCGGGCATGACGGCGATGGATCTTGCGGAGTCTATTCCTGCAACGCTGCATTCGCTTATGGTATAATAAATCAGCAAGTGATCTTTTTTGAATAGGGGGTGAAACTGGTTGCGTTTTCGATACCATGCGGGTTTGTTTATTTTGTTGATGATAAGTTTTTTGACGATGCTGGTTTCAGCGGCTCCTGCCGAAGCCAGCGCCAAAATAACCGGCGTACGTTGGGGTCGGACTACAGATGCCATCACCGGTACAATAAAAGTGCGTTTGGTTCTGGATACCAGTGCACCGGTGGAAGTTGACCAGTTCATTACGGCGAAGCCCAACTGGCGGTTGGTTGTAACAATGCGTGGGGTCCAGGCTGATTCCATGACGATTCCGCCCTCACCGGATCTTTCCGTGGTCAAGGGGATGAGTCTGGTGAAGTCTACGAAAGATACGACTCATGCCATTATCGAGTTGCCGGGATCTTTACCCGAGGATCAGTATAAGGTATTTACCGTGAAGGCCGACCCTAAAGCAAAAAAGCCTTTCCGAGTCGTCATTGATGTGGAAAAGACGGTGCCGGTGACGGATGTGAGATTTTCAGCCGGACTCAGGGGCAAATTGATTGTGCTGGATCCGGGCCATGGCGCGACTGATCCCGGCGCAGTAGGGCCCAGGGGAACGTATGAAAAAACCTTGAATCTTTCTTTGGGCATGCAAGTGAAAGCGATTCTGGAGAGAGCAGGGGCCAGCGTGGTGATGACCCGTCAGGCGGACGTGGATCTGTCGACGCCGGATATGTCGGATCGGGAGGAACTTCGGGCTCGAACGATGGTGGCCAACAATCGGAAAGCCAACCTGTTTATCAGTATTCACCACAATTCATCCGCCAATAGGGATTTGAGCGGAACAACCACTTATTATTATCCCAAAACCTCATATGATGCTGTTTTGGCGCAGTGTCTGCAATCTGCCATGATTCGCGGCGCCGGACTCGATAATATTGGAGTGAGGACTGCCAACTTCTTTGTCATCAAGAATACTTGGATGCCGGCGGCGTTGCTGGAAATTGGCTTTATTTCAAATCCACAGGAAGAACAAATGCTAACCAGCCCGGCTTTCCAACAAAAAATGGCGCTGGCAATCGTGGCCGGAATTGATCAGTTCTTTGCACAGGCCGCGAAAATGCGAGGTGAAGAGTGATGAAACGCCGATGGCTTTATGGAATTATGCTAGGAGCGGCGATGACCTTGCTGCTTGCGGGTTGCGCCGCAGATTTTGCCGGGAAGACACCGGGGAGCAGTACGAATGGAACGTCAGTTCAAAAGCCGGCGGAACCTGCCAAACCTCAACCGGGAGATAAGGTTGCAGTCAAGGTGTATTTTGGGACGCACAATGCCAAGTATATTGTAGCGGAAGTACACCAACTGAAAAATGATGCCTTCTTGATGCAGCGGGCGATGGAAATTCTGGTTGCAGGGCCAAAGAGTACAGAGCTGGTAGCGGTTGTTCCCAAGGCAACCAAAGTGAAGAGCGTTGTTGTTAAAGACAAAACTGCTTTTGTGGATTTTTCCGCCGAGATTGCGAAACGCGGCTTTGCCGGATCATCAACGGAAATTTTGGCAGTCGGCGCTATTGTGAATACGCTGACGGAATTTCCAGAGGTTGAACAGGTGCAGATTCTGGTGGAAGGGAAAAAAGTGGATACTTTGTTCGGACATTTGGATGTGTATGATCCACTCAGCCGGTCGCCGGGAATCATCAAAGATAAATAGAAATTAAAAAAACTCGGCGTAAGCCGAGTTTTTTAATGGATTTTTTTATCACGGATCGATATACAATCGCGGGACTCTGGGGCTAATGCCGCAGGCCAATTCATAGTTGATGGTTCCGGATTTTTCGGCTAATTCCGTCAGAGTGATTTCTTCCTGCCCCTGCTTCCCGCAAAGCATGACTTCATCCCCTACGGCGGCATTACACTCGGGACCCAAATCAATGACTGTTTGATCCATACAGATGCGTCCTACAACTCGACGCCTGATTCCATGGACCAAAACTTCTGCTTTGTTGGAGAGATGGCGGCTGTAGCCGTCGGCGTAGCCGATAGGTAATGTCGCCAGCCAAGTCCGGGAAGGAGTTCGGTAGGTACAGCCATAGTTGACCGGGGTATCGGCAGGAACTTGTTTGATAAAAACAATGCGCGTTATAAGTGACATAACGGGTTTTAGGTTAAGATGCAAAGACATGGCGGGATCAGGTGGAAGACCATACAGAATGATGCCGGGGCGTACTGCGTTGAAGTAAGCGGCGGGCAACGAATCCGTGGCGGCGCTGTTGGCTGCGGAAATCACCGGCAAAGTGATCCCGGCTGAAAAAAGAGCTTGAATTGTTTGGCTTAACCGATTCAGCTGGATATTCGTGAAAGAGAGATCGGCCTCGTCTGCGGTCGCGAAATGAGTAAAAAGACCTTTTACTTCCAGACGGTCAAGGGAAAGAGCTTGACGGACAAAGGGCACTGCATCATCCGGCTGGATACCGATTCGTCCCATGCCTGTATCCAATTTGATCATAATGCGGGCTTGGCTTTTTTTCTTGACGGCAGCAGCATGCAGAGCCTGTAGTCCCTCCAAGGAAGCAACCGCAGCCGTCAGATCATGATCAATATACAAACCGGCCTGCTCAGGCAGAGCCAGACCCAGTACCAGTATGGGGGCGCGAATTCCGGCAGCGCGGAGTTCAATTCCTTCTTCGGGAATGGCAACGGCCAGCCAATCGGCTCCCGCGCCGAGAGCCGTACGACTGACGGGAATGACGCCATGTCCGTAAGCATTGGCTTTTACTACAGCGATCATGCAGGTCGCAGGGGGAAGAACGGCGCGAATCTGCCGTACATTGTGGCGAATCGCGGACAAATCAATAATGGCTTGGGTTGGACGCAAAGGAACATCGCCTCACTTTCATTTTATTAAGTATTATGCACGAATGTTGCATTTTCCTTGCGCCGAGGCAAGTTTTTTAAAATTATGGTATACTACTTTTCAGAAAGGCGGGTGACCGTCGTGATGGAGTATGAAAGCCTGTCGCCGGATATGACTCGGGAGCTGGCCCGCCGACTCTCGCAGAGAATGATCGTTGGTGATGTGCTGCTGCTGCAGGGAGATTTGGGCGCAGGAAAAACCGAATTTGTAAAAGGGCTGGCGGAGGGATTCCAGGTAGCGGAAGGAGTCACCAGCCCAACGTTTACATTATTAAATATTTATCAAGGAACACTGCCTGTTTATCATTTTGATTTGTATCGGTTGGAAGAGCCGGAAGAACTTGAGAATATCGGCTTTACAGAATTTATCGGCACAGACGGAGTTGCGGTCATTGAGTGGGCGGAGCGGTTTCCTGCCGAGATGCCGGATGAATATATCAAAGTGGAACTATTGCCGGGCGCAAGTTCGACGGCGCGTTTGCTGAGGATTGAACTGAAAGGCGCTCGTTATGCGGACCGTCTGGAAGGGAGTGGACTTTTCTGATACTGGCAATTGAAACGGCGACCCCTGTGTCGGGTTGCGCGTTGGTGAAGTCCGGCCGGTTATTGGCGGAAATTAATGTACAGACCGGCAACACCCATTCGGAACGGCTAATGCCGCAAATTGAAAAGCTTTTTGAACTGGGCGGCGTATCTCCGGCTGAGATGGAAGCCGTGGCGGTGAGTATCGGTCCAGGCTCATTTACTGGCTTGCGGATTGGACTGACAACGGCTAAAACCTTGGCTTATGCTTGGAAGAAGCCGATTGTGGGAGTTCCAACGCTGGAAGCGTTGGCTTATGGCTGCCCGGCAGCCGCCGGTTGGATATCGGTGATGTTGGATGCACAGAAGGAACGTGTTTATCAGGCGCTGTATCAGTGGAGAAATGGTGAATTAACTGAAATATGGCCCGTGAAAATCGTTGCGGCGCAGCAGGCTTTTCGCGATTTGGCGCAGTTGGGGGAGCCGGTGATGGTGAGTGGCGAAGCGGCGCGGGAGTATGCAGAATTGGCTGAGGCCTCCGGCGGAAAGATTTTTTTGGCGCCTGAACATTCGCTGATGCCGAGGGCAGCCTGCGTTGCTTTTCTAGGAAGGATGAAATGGCAGGCCGGGTTGGCCGTGGACCCTGTCGAACTGACACCGCTGTATGTCCGGCGGCCGGAAGCTGAAGAACTGTGGGAAAAACGCTGCGGGGTGAAACCATGAGTGCGGAGATTGTCATACGGTCAATGACGGCATTGGATGTAGATGGCGTAATGACGGTGGAGCATGATTCGTTTCCGACGCCGTGGTCACGGTCGTCATTCGAAGAAGAACTGGCGGAAAATCGTCTGGCGCGATATATTGTGGCGACCGAAAATGGCGTAGTTGTAGGATATGCCGGGACCTGGCTGGTGATCAACGAAGCGCATGTGACCAATGTAGCTGTGAGCAGCCAGCGTCGTCAGAACGGGATTGGCCGTTTGTTGATGGAAAGTTTGATGGAGCTGGCCCGGGAAAACGGAATGGAATCGATGACTTTAGAAGTGCGGGTTTCCAATGAAGCAGCCCGAAATTTGTATCGACAGTTGGGTTTTGTTGAAGCGGGAATTCGCAAAAATTATTACTCGGAAACCAAGGAGGACGCCTTGATTTTGTGGCGTGAAAAGCTTTGAGCACATTGGTATTGGGATTGGAAACCAGTTGCGACGAAACTTCAGCGGCCGTTATTGCAGACGGTCGCAAAATTTTATCCAACGTTATTTCTTCCCAAATTCCGATTCATCAAAAATATGGCGGAGTCGTGCCGGAATTGGCATCACGCCATCACCTGGAGAACGTGGTTCCGGTCATAGATCGAGCCCTGAAAGACGCAGGAGCGACCTTGGCGGAGATTGACGCAGTGGGCGTGACTTATGGCCCTGGTCTGGTGGGCGCTTTGCTGGTGGGTGTGGCGGCGGCCAAGGCGCTGGCTTTTGCCGCCGGCGTTCCCTTGCTTGGGGTACATCATTTGGAAGGCCATATGTTTGCTGCTTTGCTGACGCATGCTGAGTTGGAACCTCCTTTTGTTTCCCTGGTTGTATCGGGCGGTCACACGTCGTTGATTCATGTCCGGGATTATTCGACATTCCATTTGTTGGGCCAGACTCGCGATGATGCCGCAGGGGAAGCCTTTGACAAGGTGGCGAGATTGCTGGGGTTACCCTATCCAGGAGGCCCGCAGGTGGAAAAATTGGCGGCTGCAGGCGATGCAAAAGCAATTCATTTTCCCCGGGCTTTTACCCATGACGAGTCTTTTGAATTTAGCTTCAGTGGCTTAAAGTCTGCTGTTATCAATTATTTGCATACGGCCTCCCAACGCAAGGAGACTATAAATGCCGCCGATGTTGCGGCGTCCTTTCAACTTGCCGTAGTGGAGGTGTTGTCGCAAAAAGCCCTGCAGGCAGTTGAACAGTGTGAATGCTCAAAATTGGTGCTGGCTGGAGGAGTTGCGGCAAATGGATCGTTACGGCATAAGCTCCAGGAAAGATGCGATGCGGGCAAGATTCAGCTTTATTGTCCGGACATTATTTTGTGCACCGATAATGCTGCCATGATTGGCTGCAGAGCTTATTACCAATTAATCTCCGGAGACATTGCCAACTTGTCGTTGAATGCAATTCCCAACCTGCCGCTTGGTGGAAAACCTAAACAGCAGCTTGTGGACAGAAAATAAAGGGCGCTCGAAACTGAAAGATTTTCATGGGATTTCGAAGATGGCGCTTGTGGATAACCCTGTTGATAATGTGGATAAGTCGGGGATAACTTTGAACCATAGCTGCAAAAAGTTCTAAAGGGAGCGTGCAATGTGACCACTCAGGATGTACATTTTCCCCATGTGGGGAAAATGGCGAACGATGAAATCAAGTTGCTGAAACAAATTTGTGACCGGCTGGAATTGGCTGGTGATATTTCCCATGCGCAAGTCAGCCTGTATGTTAGGATAAACCGCACGCAGAAACTGGCTCTCATTGGACAGGCTCGTTCGCGGACCAGTGTAACGCCGCAGCGCCCGGGACAGACCGGCGCCACCTTTGCCTCTACAGAAGAACCTCTTGTCTGGAGGACGCTGGAGACGGGCGAACGGATTGCCGGTCAGCGGGAGTGGGCGTTGGGGATGGACCCATTGTTTATGGAAACGTTTCCGGTGTGCACTGCCAAGGGGAAAGTGATTGCTGCCCTTAGTTTTGAGTTAAGTGGAGAAGAAACGGGCGCAGATCATCAAATTTTGCTGGAAACCGTTTATATGTTGTTGCTGTCTGACGATGATCCGCAAAAGCATTTTGTATATCGTCCGGTGTTTTCACAGGATGGAATTTTGGCTGTTAATGACCGGGGACAAGTCATTTTTGCCAATACCGCCGCCATAGGGATTTATCGGGTGTTGGGCGTAGGCAGGTTGTTGGGACGGCGCGTCCACGAAAGGGCCCTGCATCTGCGACTCGCCAATAAAGCCAATATTACCGGCCAGCCACAGGAGATGGAGCTGGAAGTCGGCGGAATGGTATTATCCGAAAAAGCGATTCCTGTAGTACAAAATGGCAAAACCGTTCGCATGTTGTTATTTGTGGCGGACGTTACCCAACTTCGGAAAAAAGAAAAAGAGCTATTGGTCAAATCAGCCGTTATCCAGGAAATTCATCATCGAGTGAAAAATAATTTGCAGACGATCGCCAGCCTGCTCCGCCTGCAGGCTCGTCGCAGCGAATCCGCAGAAGTACGGGCGGCGCTAAAGGAAAGCGTTAACAGGATTCTCAGCATATCGCTGGTCCATGAATTTTTGTCGCAGCAAGACGAAGAAGTGATCAACGTGGCGGAAGTGGCGCACAATATTTTTAATCTGGTGATTGAGAGCATGCTCGAACCGAATTTTAAAATTGAGAAGATCTTCGAAGCGGAACCTGTCGTTTTGCCTTCGGAAAAAGCGAGCAGCTTGGCGCTGATGGTAAATGAACTGGTGCAAAATGCAATTGAGCATGGCTTTGTGGGCCGGAGTAGTGGTATGATAGGACTAAAATTGGCTGTTACATCCGAGACGGCATATTGCCTGGAAATTTATGATAATGGCATCGGTTTGCCGCCGAATTTTGACCGGCAAAAGACGAAAAGCCTTGGAATACAAATTGTTCGGACGTTGGTGGAAACCGATCTGGGGGGTACTTTTGAACTGTTCAGTGACGGCGGAACCCATGCAGTGATTACAATACCCCGCACTTAGAAGGGAGAATGATGATGGATAGCTTGCGCATATTAATTGCTGATAACGAGTCAATCATCCGAATGGACCTCAGGGAGTTGCTGGAAGAAGCGGGGCATGAAGTCGTCGGAGAAGCTCCCAATGGACTCAAGGCGGTCGAAATGACCCGAAAGTTTAAGCCGGATTTGGTCATCATGGATGTCAAAATGCCGGAAATGGACGGAATTGCTGCGGCAAAGATTATTTCAAACGAGAAGCTGGCGCCCGTCTTACTGCTCACGGCATACAGCCAGAAGGAGATTGTCGAAAAGGCCAAGGACTCCGGTGTTTTGGCTTACCTGGTCAAGCCCGTGAAAGAAAGCAACCTTTTTCCGGCCATGGAAATTGCACTATCCCGTTTTCGCGAGTTCCTGGAAATTGAGCAGGAACTGAATGATTTGCGCAACTCTCTGGAGACCCGCAAAATTTTGGATCGCGCGAAAGGACTGCTGATGGATGCCTATAATCTCAATGAGCAGGAAGCATTTCGCCGGATTCAGCAATACAGCATGGCTAAGCGAAAATCTATCCGTGAAGTGGCGGAAGCAATAATCGAAGCCGGCAAAAAAAAGACCCGGTAGGTGGACAAGGAGAATATTATGGCGCTTCGCCGGACCCGGAATACTTTTGTGACGGGTAAAAATTCGCTCCGGTTTTGGCCGGACATCGTTCATCCGATAAAAGTAGTTGTTTATTTTTGTGTTCTGTATCTCGCACGATTTTCGCCTTCCTTTCGGTTCAAAAATTGGCTGTATCGTTTGATTGGAATTAAAGTCGGGGAAAATGCATCCGTGGGGCTGGGCGTCATGATGGATATTTTTTTCCCGGAGCAGATTGAGATCGGAGATAATGTCGTGATTGGCTACAATACGACAATTCTCGGGCATGAATTTTTAGTTCGGGAATGGCGTATCGGACGGGTAATTATCGAAAAAGATGTTACAATCGGTGCAAATTGCACGATCCTACCCGGCATTATCATCGGCGAAGGCGCGACTGTATCGGCGATGAGCTTGGTAAATCGAGACATTCCACCGCACTCTTTCTGGGGCGGAGTTCCAGTACGCGAAATTCGCCCAG
>CAZSRN010000037.1:0-12035 GCA_964609115.1 uncultured Veillonellaceae bacterium
ATGTGGCAGACCCTCAAGGATATCGTGCTGCCGTTGGTTCGCCCCGGCATGCTGGCGTCCTTCTTCCTGATCTTTCTTCCCTCTCTTCGGGAACTGACCGTTTCCATCATGCTTTACGCGCCCACTACCCGTACCATCGGCGTGGCGATCTACACCCTGAATGAAGACGGGGAAACCGTAGTTTCGGCGGCTTTGGCCGGTATCGCCCTGATTTTGATCATTGTGGGGCAGACGCTGATCAACCGTTTCACCAGAAAGGCAGGTGTGTAAATCAATCATGTCTTACATACGCTTAGTGAATGTTACGAAACAATTCGGCGCTGTTACCGCCGTCAACTCGTTAAACCTCGAAATCGGTCAGGGAGAATGCTTTTCCATGCTGGGGCCTTCCGGCTGTGGCAAAACCACGACGCTTCGCATGGTGGCAGGATTTGAAGACCTCTCCGACGGGGAAATTTATGTCGGCGATCGTTTGATTTCCTCCCCGAAGCGCAATTATTACCTGCCGCCGGAAAAACGGAATTTCGGCATGGTGTTTCAGGCCTTTGCGGTCTGGCCGCATCTGTCGGTTTATGAAAATGTGGCGTTTCCCCTGCGCATTCGCAATGTTTCTGATTCGGAAATTGAGAAACGCACGAAAGACGCCCTGCACTCTACAAATCTGTTGAAAGTGGCCGACGACAGCCCGGCAGACTTGTCGGGCGGCGGCAAACAGCGGGTGGCGCTGGCGCGGGCGCTGGCCATCAATCCGGACGTCATGTTGCTGGATGAACCGCTTTCCAGCCTCGATCCGCATCTGCGCGAAGAAATGCGGTTTGAAATCAAGGATTTGCAGAGAAAGTACGGTTTTTCCATTATCTACGTGACGCATGACCAAGCCGAAGCCATGGCCCTCTCCGATCGCATACTGGTCATGAAACTGGGCGTTGTGCAACAAATCGATACGCCGTTTGAGGTTTACAACAAGCCGGCGAATAAGTTTGTCTTCAGCTTTATCGGTCTTTCCAACTTTGTGGATGTCGTCTGGGAAGACGGCCGGGCATTTGCACGCGGTGATAATTCTGCATTGCCGGCAAGTTTGACTCCGCCTGAAAACATGCGCGGCAAAGGGAAGCTTTCCCTGGCCAGCCGCCCGTCCGAGATCGATTTTGTGAGTGATGGCGATGAGTGCGGGCTGCGCGGCGTCGTCAGCCGCAAAGCGTTCCTCGGTGAAATTATTGACTATCAGGTAAAAATCGGCGGACAAGAGGTGCGCGTCCAAAAAGGCCGCCGCGATCCCGGCCCGGATATGGGCGAGGCTTGTTGCCTGCGGCTGGCGCGTTCGTTCTGGTACGCCGACGAGGAATAAGACAACTGACAAACTCCAGATAAAAAGCAAAGGCTGTGCGAGAACTGATCAAAAAGTTTTCCACAGCCTTTGCTTTTTTTGATTTCTTGCCGCCACAGGCGGCTGCCGCCCTCTGCCTTTATTCGTGCGGGTTCAGTCGGGACGGGTCCGGCAGGGCTTTCCTATCGATCTTTCCGCTGAAATTGAGCGGCAATCGCTCCAGTTTTACAATATAGGCCGGAACCATGTAGTCGGGCAGCTGCTGCGACAAAGCCTGCTTCAGGACCTCGGCGGCGACAGGGGACTCCACCGTGACATAAGCGCAAAGAAACTTGCTGCCGGCCGGGTCCAGTCGATCCACGACCACGGCTTCCCGCACCCCTGCCTGCCGTATCAGGGCCTGCTCGATTTCGCCGAGTTCGACGCGAAACCCGCGAATTTTCACCTGAAAATCCATGCGCCCCAGAAATTCCAGATTGCCATCGGGCAATTGCCGGCCGAGATCGCCGGTGCGGTACATTTTTTGACCGGGGCAAAGCGGGTCTTCAACAAACTTTTCGGCGGTTAGATCGGGGCGGTTCAGATAGCCCCGGGCAATCCCCGCACCAGCCACGCACAGTTCGCCAGGTTCGCCGACCGGCTGGCGGCGTCCGGCGCCATCCAGAACATATACGGCGGTATTCCAGACCGGACGGCCGATGGGGAAATTGTCATACTGCCGGTCGACCGAAAAATCACTGGTGCAAACCGTATATTCCGTCGGCCCGTAGGAATTCAGCACCTGGTAGTTTCGCGGCATAAAGCGTTTCAGCGTGTCGCCACCGATATCCAGAAGCCGCAGCGAGCGATTGTCGAACAGGCGCAGGAACATTTCTCCCAACGGAGTTGTCAGGGAGGCAATCGTGATCCGGTTTCGCTCGAAAAACTTGTTCAGGCCGCTGAGCCACAACAGCAGTTTGTCCGGCACGATGTACAGCGTTGCGCCGGCGGCCAGGCCGGGGAAAATTTCAAGCACCGAGGCGTCGAAAGCAAACGAGGCGCACTGGGCCTTGTGATCCGACGGCTGCAATCCGTGCGAATCCCGATACCAACAACACATGTTGAGTAGCGCCCGATGTTCAATCATTACCCCCTTGGGGTTTCCCGTTGAACCGGAAGTATAAATGACATAGGCAAGGTCTTTTCCACCCGGATTTTTCGCTGGTTCCGCCGCCACTTCCCGCCAGAGGGCAGGATCGTCGAGACAAAGCGTTTCCACCGGAAAATTGTCTTGAGCAGCGTAAGCAGAACTGGTCAATACCAATGAACAGCCGGTATCCTCGAGAATGTAGCGCCGCCGCTCCGCAGGATACTGGGGATTGATCGGCGCATAAGCGCCGCCGGCTTTCCAGACGGCCAGGGCAGCGATCACCATTTCAGCCGAGCGTTCGATGAGGATGGCGACCAGATCGCCGGTCCCAACTCCCTGATGGATGAGGCGTTGCGCCAATTGATCGGCCCGAGCGTTCAATTCGCGGTAACTGAAACTCCGGTCTCCGTCGACCACCGCCGGATGATCCGGCAACCGGGCGGCCTGTTCCAGAAACAAATCCAGCATCGTTGCCACCTGCGGCAAATCCCGGACCGTGGCCCGGTCCAGCCGTTGCAGACGGTCCTGCTCCGCAGGAGCCAGCTGCGACAGAAAAACGGTCCGGTTCACCGTTTCCCGGTCGGCTCGGATCATAGCCAGCAACTCTTTGGCGGGTTTGCTGTAAATCTTCATATGGTCGTAATCGGGCGCAATGCCGAACACCTTTTGCATCAGCAAGCCGTCGTCGCCAAACCAGCGCGGCAAGAGGCCTCCCAGAAAAAATCCCCGTTCCCGCAGGAACCGGACCGCGACGCCTGTTGCCGGCAGCGCGGCATTCACGGCGACCTGAAGGCTGACGACCTGACGACGGGCCGCATCAACCAGCAGTTGGTCAAGGAATGCCGGAAAATCGGCGCCAACTTCCCGGACGGCGACTTTCCAAGTTTGGGCGGTTGCGTAATACGTATCCAGGGTGACGGTCGATCCCGTTAACGGCAACGCCGTATCCGCCGGTAGAAAAGTTCGCGCGTGGAAGGGTTGCGCCAGCTTTCGCACAATCTCGTCATATTCCGCAGGAACATAAAGGATCCGGCTATCCGTCGCCCGTTCAAAAAAGTTGAATACGCAGGAAACCCGTCGACCGGCCACCTCCGGATGATCCTTGAAGCTGTCGCCCGGCATCAGGTCCAGTTCGACAGCGCAGTCATGCATTCCCGACTTAACGGAGCCAATTTGCGAGGCATAATGGTGACTCACCGCTTCACCGAAAATCCCGTCGCAATCGGTATGGGACAGCGTTTCCGGGCTATAGTACAATTTTGCCAGACGCGACGACAAATTACTGAAGCGATAGTCGGGATGCACTACCATATTTCCAGCTTCCCACAGCTGCGGGTTGGGTGCGCTGCGGAACAGCGAAACATAACCCGCGGCGTTGCCCTTTCCATCCAGCGCCAAAAAAGCGATCACACGTCCCGCTTCGATTTGTCCAGCCAGCGTATCCGGCTCATAGACATCCTTTACCGGAAAGTCGGCGCCATACACTGAGTGAAAGACGCCACCGACAGCTCCGGCATTGGATCGATCCACGCAAACAATTTGAAAATCTCCGGATTCCGCCGCTTTTTCTTTCTGCATCGTGTTACTCCGGTAGCCGTTGTTCCAGATAGTCGGCCAATTTCTCCAATGTCCTGCATTCCTGCAGTTCGTCCGGATCAATTTCCATCGCAAACTCGTTTTCCATCAACACCAGCAGTTCCGCCAGATCGAGAGAATCCAGCTTCAGGTCGTCAGCGAGCCGGGCCGCCGGTTTCAGATCATCAGCGATAAATTTGCCTTTTTTGAATTCCAGAATGATTGCGCACAGTCTGTTTAGTGCCGTCATACGATGCGTACCTCCTCAAAATATAAAGGCGGAGGGAACTACGCCGCCTTAACATTGCTCTGACTTACTGTTTTCGATCTTTAAAAGTGTTTTCCTGCTGTGGCGACTATTTGGCAACCGGAAGGTTTATCATTTTGTATCATAAAATCCATCCTGCAAGGGAAAGGATTTCCCGGGAAATTGTCAAATAATATTACGGACCGAAACTGAAAAGATTACAAAATGCGGAGAAGGAGGAATGAAGATGCGAATGATGCTTTGTCTGCTTCTGGCGGTGCTGTTGCTGTCCGTTGCCACTGCCGCGCTGGCGTCGCCCAAACAAACTCTGGTGATTCTGGCGGGAAATGCTTGGGACGGGTTGGCGGACAAACCGCTCGGGCCTGTCGAAATTCTCGTGGTCGACGGCAAAATCACCGAAGTTGGCGGAAGCGTCGCGCGTCCGGCAGACGCCAAAGTCGTCGACCTCTCCACAAAATTTGTGATGCCGGGCTTTATCGACACCCATATCCATCTCACCGGCGGCTCGAAAGTCATCGCAAACCTGGCGTCCCTGAACGACGCCGCGCTGGCCCTGGTCGGGGTGTCAGCCTGTGAAAAAGTCCTGAACAATGGGTTCACGACAGTCCGTGACGCCGGCGATTTCAGCATCGTCGCCTGGGTGACGCCGGAACTGAAAAAAGCGGTGGAAGCCGGCGACATCAAAGGTCCGCGCATCATCAGCGGCGGACATATGATTTCCGCTGTGGGCGGCCACTTCGATTTTGGCGGCATGGTTCGCAACGGCATCGCCATGGAGCAGGTGTCGGTCGCGGAAGGAGCGACCGGCCTGAAACGCGCTGTTCACAACGAGTCCCGTCACGGCGTGGACTGGATTAAATATGCCGGTAGCGGCGGCTTCATGTCGCCGAGCGACGGCCCGGAGGATCTGTCATATACGCAGGAGGAAATGAATGCGCTGGTGGCGGCGGCGCGGGACCTGGGCAAACCGGTCTTCGTCCATGCCTATGGTGACGAAGCGGTGCGCCGGGCAGTCATTGCAGGCGTTCAATCGGTCGAGCATGGCAGCCTGTCATCCGTTGCGACGCTGGAACTGCTGGCGCAAAAGGGCATTTATCTGGCGCCGACCCAGCTCGCAGTCGTGGCCAATGCCCGGGAAACGGCTAAAGGCAATTTGAATATGAACGCGCCGGAAGTCACCCGCGAAAAGGACATCAAATACGCCCCCCGGCTGCTGGAAAGCGCCGGCAATGTCGCCAAGAGCAATGTGAAGATTGTTCTCGGCACCGATCTGGGAACTTATGATTTTTCCGTCAACGGCGCCAAAGAGTTCGCCGAAATGAAGCTGAACGGCATTGCGACGTTGCGGGCGCTGAAGGCGGGAACGTCGATGGCGGCGGAAATGCTTGGCCTGAACACCGGCAGCATTGTGGCCGGAAACCGGGCGGATTTGGTAGCGATGCCGGGAAATCCGTTTGAAGATATTTCCGTCACCGAGAACGTCGTTTTTGTAATGAAGGACGGCGTGGTGTACCGCGACGACAAATAAGCAGTATTCGAATAACAGGTGATCGATGTGAAAATAACCAGACTTATGGAAATGACGACGCTGCTGCTCAACAAGAAAATCGTGACCGCCCGGGAACTTGCAGAACGCTTTGGCGTATCTGCACGAACCATCTACCGCGATGTGGAAGAGCTTTCCGCAGCCGGGGTTCCGGTCTATATGAGCAAGGGGCATGGCGGCGGGATTGCGCTGATGGAAAACTATACACTAAGCAAAGCCCTGCTGTCTGATGAGGAAAGCGGCAGCATCCTGCTTGCACTTAAGACGCTTCAGGCTACTCAATATCCTGAAATTGACAAGATCCTCGACAAAATGAAGTCGGTGTTCAAAAATTCGCAGGCCGCCGATTGGATTGATGTGGATCTTTTGCATTGGGGCAGTACTCCAAACGAGCAGGATAAATTTAACATTCTGAAGCAAGCGGTTGTCAACCGGCAGGTAGTGAGTTTTGATTATGTAAACGGCAATGGAGAGAAAGGAACCCGGTCAGTCGAGCCCGGCAAGCTTTTTTACAAAGGGGCTTCCTGGTATTTGGCGGCGTACTGCCGCAAGCGGCAAAGCCAGCGGTTGTTCCGGATTTCGCGCATCAAGAACGCCGTGTTGACTCATGAAAAGTTTATTCCCCAATTAATGACGGATGAAGAAAAAGCCGACATGAAAAAAGCACCGCCGATGACTTGGCTGACGCTGAAGTTTCAAGACAAAGTACTGAATCGTCTTTATGATGATTTTGACGAAAATACAATGGTCAGAAATGACGACGGGACGATGACCGCAGAGGTCGCCATGCCTGAAAATGAATGGCTATACGGCTATCTTCTTTCTTATGGAAGTTTTGTGGAAGTGCTGGCGCCGATCCATATTCGCAGCATTATTGCGGAAAGGTTGCGGCAGTCCCTTGCCATTTATGAAACTCCCACCCAGATATGACACATACCTGTCATATTTACGGTGCTATGATGGGATCATGAAAGGAGTTGACGACGATGTTGTGTGTTTGCGGGGCTTGTTGCGAAGGGTGCGGCTATAGCAAGGAATGCGGGGGCAGCTGTGAAGCGACGCAGGGACGGGTTTTTTGGGCTCAATATATTGGAGCGGAAGTCTGTCCGGTTTACCAATGCGTCAAGGACAACGGGTATAAAAATTGCGGGGATTGCGAAAAAATTCCCTGTGAAATCTGGTTTGCCGTCAAAGATCCTGCCACAAGCGATGAAGACCATAAAAAGTCAATTGAGGAGCGAGTGGCGAAATTGAAAGCGGCGAATGCCATGAAAACCAAGGGTGAAGGAGAAGTGCACAGTGCAAAAAATTGAAGTTAGTGAAGAAAAGGCGCAACCTGTTTTGTCGATCAGAATGAGAACCCGGCTGGAGTTGCTGCCGCAGGTTATTGGGGAAAGCTACCTGAAAATCATGGCGTATTTGACGGAGCAGGGCGAACAGCCGGCATTTGCTCCGTTTACCGCTTATCACAATCTGGATATGCAAAACCTGGATGTTGAGATGGGATTCCCGGTTGCCCGGCTGCTGCCGGAAAAGGATGACATAAAAGCGCGGGAGCTTCCTCCGGGGAAAGCCGTTTCCAGCATGTATAAGGGGCCTTACAGCGGAATGGAGCAACCGTACAACGAAATGGCCCAATGGATGAAAGAGCACGGCTATACTCCCACCGGCGTTTCCTATGAATACTATTTCAACTCTCCGCAGGAAGTCCCCGAGAGTGAATTGCTGACCAAGATTGTAATGCCGTTGGTGTAAACCCGGCGTTGGCGCTCAGCCATAAGTAAAGCCCGCGAATTTCGCGGGCTTTACTTATGGCTGTTCTCTTTGTTTATTTTTGGAGGACTTTGCCGATGATTGATGAATTAAAGAACAGTTAGGGTTTACAGAAATCAAGAAACGGAGTGGGTCAAAGTGACAGTGTTGGATGAGGCAAAAAAAATCAGCAACGATATGATTGCTTGGCGGCGGGAATTGCATAAAATTCCGGAGATTGGCTTGGTTTTGCCGCAAACGGCTGCTTTTGTCAAGGCACGGCTGGATGAAATGAATATTTCTTATACTACGTTTGAAAGACATTCCGGCATTGTGGCGCTGATTGGCAAGAAACCAGGGAAAACGATTGCGCTGCGTGCGGACATGGATGGCCTCAGAATCAATGAGGAGTCTGAATTTGAATATCGTTCGCAGAACCGCAATATGCATGCTTGCGGTCATGACGCCCATACGGCGATTTTATTGGGAACGGCTAAGATTTTAAAACAGCATGAAGAGGGATTGAACGGACAGGTGAAATTGCTGTTCCAACCGGCGGAAGAAGGCCCCGGCGGCGCTTTGCCCATGCTGGAAGATGGAGTATTGGAGAATCCCAAAGTGGACGCAATTTTGGCGCTGCATATGGATCAAAAGAAACATGCCTTTGCCTGCAAAAACGGCGATGTTGTCGTAAAATACGGCAATAGTTCGGCTGCTGACGATCAGGTGGATATTGTCGTAATCGGGAAAAGCGGCCATGGGTCGGAACCGCACCGGTGCATTGATCCGATTACGATTTCTTCCTTGCTGGTTACGGCGATACAGCATATTATCAGTCGGGAAATCAGCCCTTTTTCGCCCTGCGTGATTACTTTCGGCACGATGACCGGCGGGCAGGGGGCGGAGAACATTATCCCCAATACGGTCGAACTGCACGGAACGATTCGTAATCAGGACCTGGACACCCGGGAGTTTGTTTTCAAACGGATTGAAGAGGTTGTCAAATATATTACGAAAGCCATGCGCGCCGATTATAAGGTGACTTTTTTAAACGGCTATCCGCCCACCAAGAATGACAAAGAAATGGTGGACAGTTTCCTGGCGTCGGCGCGTAAAATTCTGCCGGAAGCAGAGATACATGTGAGTGCGGAAGAGAGCATGGGCGGTGAAGATGCCGGCTTTTTCTACCAAAAAGTCCCGGGCTGTTTTTTTCGTTTGTATAGTGCGGCTCCGTTTATGGATGGAGAAATTTATCCGGCGCACAGTTCCCGCTTTGTTTTGGACGATTCCGTCCTGTATCGCGGCGCCGCTTTGTTTTTACAAAATGTTTTTGACCATTTAAACGTTACTATGATAAAGTAATAGATACATAACTTTGAAAAAAGAGGGGTCGTTACGATGAAAACGGAGAGAAAAATGTGGAAGATCGTCCTGACGCTGGTAATGGGAATACTATTGGCCGTGACCGTTGCCGGTTGCTCTTCCACCGCGGATAAGAAGCCGGCGGCAAATGCTCCCGCTGCTTCTGCGGATGACAGTCTTGCCAAAATCAAGGCGAAAGGCCGCCTGGTTGTTGGGATTAACGCCGAATTTGCTCCTTTTGAATTTCACGCGATGGTCAATGGAAAAGATACGATTGTGGGGTTTGACCTGGATTTGGCCAGAGATATCGCCAAAGACATGGGGGTAGAACTGGAGCTGAAAGAATTGTCTTTCGATGCGCTGTTGACGACGTTGCAGTCAGGACAGGTTGACGTCATTATTTCCGGCTTGTCGGCGACGGAAGAGCGTCGCAAAACGGTGGATTTTTCCGATACCTATTACAAAGGAGTGCAAGTGCTCCTGACAACCAAAGGGAACTTGGGCAAGTTCAACAAGTTCGATGATTTGAAGGATAAAAAACTGGGGATTCAGCTTTCTTCCCTGCAAGATAAATTGATGAATACTTTGCTGCCGGATGGAAAGTATACAAAGATCGAGAGCATGAATACGCTGTTTCTTTCCCTCAAATCCAACCAGATCGAGGGTATTGTAACGACCAAAATCGTGAGTGAAATGGCTGTGGCCGCCAATCCGGAATTTGTGATTGCCGAAAAAGTGGTAATCGACGATTCTTCGCTCAACAGTCCGGGCGTAGCCGTCGCCATGCGCAAGAACTCTGCCGCGTTGAAAGGGCAGATCAATACCACGGTGAAACGACTGAACGAGTCCGGACAGATGCAAAAATATGTGGATGCAGCCTGTAAATTGGCCGGAACCACTCCAAAAAAATAAGTAGAAACCTGAAGCAGGGGAAGAATTTTGGACTTTAGTTTTGCAGACACCTACTTGCCGATGTTTTTTAGCGGCATAAAACTGACAATGATTATTTCCGTAATCTCTATTGTGCTCGCAACCGTCGTGGGCGTTTTAGTGTACATTCTAAAAACGTCGCGGTTGTCCATGGGAAAAATCTATCCATTCCGTATGCTTGCCTTTGCATTTATTGAAATCATGCGCGGCACTCCGGTGCTGCTGCAGATTTTGGTTGCCTATGTTCTTGTGAGCATGAGTCCGAATTCTTCCCGCCTGCCCAGTAACATGGTGGCGATCATTGCCAGCATTGGAGCCATCAGCCTCAATTCCAGCGTGTATATTGCGGAAATTGTGCGTGCGGGAATTCAGTCCGTTCCGCGGGGACAGATGGAAGCGGCCCGCAGCCTTGGGATGACGCACTTTATGGCCATGAAGGAAATCATTATGCCGCAGGCGGTTAAAAACATACTGCCGGCTATCGGCAATGAATTTGTTGCGGTGATCAAAGGGTCTTCCATGGCGTATGTGCTGGGTATCGCCGAACTGACTTTTACGGCGAAAGTTGTGCAGGGGGCTACATATAAGGGACTGGAACCTCTGTTGATTTCCGCCGTATTTTATCTGGTGCTGACCTTTTCGCTCGGCAGGCTGATCGGCTGGGCTGAAAGGAGGATGAAAGCCAGTGATTCACATTAACGGGTTGTGCAAAGATTTTGGCGACAACCATGTTTTACGCGGCATAACCAATGAAATCAAAAAGGGCGAAGTGGTTGTGGTCATTGGCCCTTCCGGTTCAGGAAAATCTACGTTTCTTCGTTGCATGAACCTGTTGGAAATGCCTACGGCGGGAGAAATCATTTTCGAGGGAGAGAATATCACCGACCCTCACATCGATATCAACAAAATTCGTACAAAACTGGGCATGGTATTTCAGCAATTTAACTTGTTTCCGCATAAGACGGTAGTGGAAAATATCATGATTTCCCCGGTAATGGTGAAGAAAGTTCCCCAAGAAGCGGCGTATAAGAAAGCGGTTTCCCTGCTCAACCGGGTAGGCTTGGCCGAGAAGGAAAATGCGTATCCCGCTTCTCTTTCCGGCGGCCAGCAGCAGCGGATTGCGATTGCGCGGGCTTTGGCCATGGAACCGGATGTCATGCTTTTTGATGAGCCGACATCGGCGCTGGACCCCGAGATGGTGGGCGAAGTGCTGGGAGTAATGAAACAGCTGGCCAATGAGGGAATGACGATGGTCATTGTTTCCCACGAGATGGGATTTGCCCGTGAAGTGGGCGACCGAATTTTATTTATGGATGAGGGACAAATATTGGAAGAGGGTCCGCCGGATCAGCTGTTTAATCATCCGCAAAATGCGAGGACCCGGGATTTTCTTTCCAAGGTGCTGTAATAAAAGAACAAAGTGTCGGATGCCGAGCTTACGGCAAAACCTCAACTTCTTTCAAATTCGAGGTTGAGGTTTTTTTATGAGTATTTGGCATGGGGACCGTAAAGGGGGATTTTTCAGCCATGCAGGAGAAGGTCGCGCTGCGTTTCAGCGAAGCCGCGTTGTTTGTCAAGGGACGAAGCAAGGTTCAGTGCAACGGTTGCTGGGGGTATGTAGATACTGACGGACGGGAAGTGGTTCCCCTCCTGTACGATGAAGTGCGGTTGCTTTCTGATGAAGTGGCGGCGGTGCGTCAGGGGGATCAGTGGGGATTACGCGCGATGTCGGGAAAAGAAATTGCAGCCGTGACGTATGATGCCGTCGAGGCTTTTAGCGAGGGATTGGCGGCTGTTTTACAGAATGGAAAATGGGGCTATGTCAATCAGGACGGAAACATGATAATTGCTGCGGAGTATGAGAAGGCAGGAACTTTTTGTGCTGGATTGGCGCCCGTCAAAAAGGACCTGTATTGGGGATATATCAACCAAACGGGACAAGAGATCATTTCCTGCCGTTATGAAGATGCAAGCCGTTTTTCCGCCGGAGTGGCATGGGTAAAAAAAGCCGGTTTGTGGGGATTGATGGACCCGGAAGGCCATGAGATAGTCAGCTGCCGTTACCAGAACCTTCCGCTGCATTCGTTCGGTGATGTACCGGTGCCCGTATTTCATGAGAATCGGTTTGTTTTTGTTGACCGCCAGG
>CAZSRN010000038.1:0-11980 GCA_964609115.1 uncultured Veillonellaceae bacterium
TCCTGAAAAACAAACCGGTGGATGCGCGATAAATGGGTCAGCCCAAATCGCCCCGCCACCGGATGATCGGTATAGAGTTCCGCCAGTCGCTGCTGACTGTAGAGAGATTCGACATCCGCCAGCAATTGCGCATCGCGAATATCAAACTTGTTGCGCAAGACGGTGCTGTCAGGGTAGCAGTACGGATCGACGCCGGCAGCGTACAGCTCAGTCATGGGCGGGCGATACGCAGGCGAACCTGTTGGTCGATTTCGCGGCGGGCTTCCGTCAGCGAAAGATGGCCGGACTCCACGCGCACGAAAATGTGGTGGCTCCATTCCGGTACTGCGGCATTTTCCAGTCGCAAATCGGCGCGGGCCTGGCGCATGGCTTCCGCCACCGGCAGGGTTGTAATGATCTTTTTCATCGGCAGCACACCCTTTCTGGCATCAAAGTGATATCAAAATGATATCAAAATGCTACTACTTTTATATTATATCATGCCGCAGAGCTGTCAGGGAGGAGGCAACATCAGTAAAAAAGGAGGCTTTTCCATGCAAACAACTCAGTCCATAAGACAGGTATTCCATTTCCAAAACAAGCAGGTCCGAACGCTGGATTTCTTTGGCGAGCTGTGGACGCGGTATATGTGCACGGGATACGGGGGGGGAAGTTTGGGATGAAGGAAGATGGTTTGTAGAGAAATGAATATATACCCTGTGGCTTCGAATGGTAACGGGGTCTTGTTTTTTTTCAGTAAGAAGGTTTTTTTACAATACGCGAAGGAATAAATGATAGACCTATCTACTAAAGTCTAACCAAGAAAGGCTGTGACAAAGATGTAAGAGTTGCAATTTAAACGCCGTTTCATGAGACGTTTGGGCAATAGGTTTTCCTCGATTGATTATGCATGCAAAGGGATGTCACAAAAGATATGACGCGTCCGTTGCGAATAGTAACATGAAGACGCTTTTGCAAGCGATGAATTGAAAAAACTTGTTGATACACGTATTAATACGTACTATGATATAATCGTAAGGAGGGGAAAAAGTGAAGCCGAAAGAACTGATAAGAAAGTTCGAACAAGAAGGGTGGCAGTTGGTAAGAATAGACGGCTCACACCACATGATGAAACACCAAGAAAGCGCGGAATTAATAGTAGTGGCCCTCCACAATAAAGACCTAAAACCCGGAACCTTAAGCAAAATCTTAAAACAGACGGGACTGAAATAAGCCCCGCTCCAAGGAGGATTAAGATAGATATGAAAACAAAGTTTGTGTACCCGGCCATTTTTGATGAGGAAGAAGTTGGTGGTTATTCGGTCAGCTTTCCTGATTTGTCCGGCTGCATCACGGAAGGCGACACGCTTGACGAGGCGTTTGATATGGCTCGCGATGCCATGGGGATTTACCTGTCACAGATGGAAGCCGACTGCAAGGAAATACCCACCGCATCCAATCCAGCGGAGCTGCATCCGGAAGGGAAAGGTTTTGTTGCCATGGTAGATATGGACATACTGGCGTATAAGCAGAAACATGATAACCGTGCTGTGAAAAAAACTCTCTCAATCCCTCAATGGCTCAACAGCATGGCAGAGCGTGAAGGTGTGAATTTCTCAAACGTGTTGCAAAAAGCCTTGCGGGAGAAATTAGGCGTATGACGGGGCACGGTGGCGTTCGCCCTGGTGCCGGACGTCCAGCACTCGAAGAAAAAAGAAAAATGCGATCCATGCGGGCCTTTGACGATGAGTGGGATATAATTCAAAAGTTTGCGGACTTTGTTAAGTCAGACAAGAAAGATGAGTGTGTAAGATTCGTCGACAGGGTAAAGAGTGAAGATTGATCGTCCACGCCGTTCCGGGAAACAGGGGCGGCTTTTTTTGAGGATGTTCGATATCCTTTCATACCAACCACAATGATTCGGTAATTTCCTTCTAATTCTCTTAAATACCCGTTGCGTCCTATAAAATTAAATATTTACCTGTAAAGGTATTTATATTCTTCTTTGTACATGTTAAAGTATGTTATATCCACAAATTAGGCATGTCTGGAGGAATTGATGATGGATGACGAGTTGCTTACTGTGGCACAAGTCGCAGAGTATCTCAAGTTGTCGGTCAAAACCGTTCGCAAGCTAATTGCTAGCCGCAGATTGTTGGCGGCAAAGGTTGGTGACCGCAATTGGCGCATCAAAAAAGCCGATATTGACGCTTATTTTCAGGCCAATACAAACTTGTCGAGCGGAGGTGCAAATTTTGGCGCCAAATGAGAAAAAAGTCATCGTTATACCAGAGGGAAAAGTTTGTGACTATATTGACGGGAAATTTCGTAATGATACGCTAGAAGAATATGTTCGTCAGACAATTGAAAAACGTCTGATAAACGAACATAAATATACGACTGGCCAAGTTAAGATTGAATATACATTACAACTCGGCTAGAGCAAGAAACGGGCAGACATAGTCATATTCGATAAAGGGTGCGCAGAGTTAACGCAGCAGAACATCAGTATCATTATTGAGTGTAAAAAGGAAACTGTTGAGCCGAGCAATGCCGCTGATGGAGTAGGTCAACTCAAATCATATATGTCTGCTTGCCCAAACTGCGAATGGGGGATGTGGACAAATGGCAAACAAAAAGAGGTTTTTCGTAGGATTGTTGACCAGCAAGGGAAGATCATCTTCGATGATTTTAATGATATCCCATCAGCGGATGGAAACCTTGAAGATATCGATCGCCCGAAACGAAATACTCTAAAAAATGCTTCCGACGACAATCTGCTATTTGTCTTCAAAACCTGTCACAATCACATTTATGTTAATGATGGATTACAAAAGCAACCCGCGTTTTTTGAGTTGCTGAAAGTCATATTCTGCAAAATCGAGGATGAACGGAACATCCCGGCACCGCTGGAATTTTATGCGATGTCCAAGGAACGTAAGAATCCTGATGGGCAACTTACCGTAAAAAAGCGCATCTCGCAAATTTTCGCCCGTGTAAAAAAGAAACATGGCAAAATTTTCGCCACAAACGAAGAAATTTCGCTTACGCCGCGAAGTTTGGCTTACATTGTCAGCGAATTGCAGAAGTACAGCTTGCTCAATACCAACATCGACATCAAAGGCAAAGCGTACGAAGAAATTGTTGGGGCTAATCTTCGCGGGGATCGTGGTGAATTTTTCACGCCGCGTAACATTATGAAGATGGTTGTGGAAATGATTAATCCGACTATTAATGAAAAGGTTTTGGATAGCTCGTGCGGGACGGGAGGGTTCCTTGTCAACGCCATGACACACGTTATTGCCTCACTGGAGAAGCAGTTTGCCGAACAAATCGGTAAAGCAAAAGCAGAGTGGGACAACGATACGTTGCGTGTATATCAAGACAGAATTGCAGACATGGCAAAAACCAATTATTTTGGCTTTGATATAAACCCCGATCTCGTGAAAGCTACTAAAATGAACATGGTGATGAACAACGATGGCAGTGGCAATATTTTACAAACTAATTCACTGTTGCCGCCGCATGAATGGAATGACGAATTTAAGAGCAAACTGTCTGAAGCGCTTGGCGTGAACAAAGCCGAGATTCGCAATCACGACACCATTGCTTTCTTTGATGTAATCGTTACGAATCCGCCGTTTGGAAGCAAAATCCCAATTGAAGATGAAAACGTACTTCGACAGTTTGAACTTGCCCACATTTGGGAAAACAAGGAGAAGAAAGGCTCTTGGAATATAACGACACGGTTGCAGTCGTCTGTTCCGCCTGAAATACTGTTTATTGAACGGTGCATCCAATTGCTAAAACCGGGCGGCAGGCTTGGCATCGTTTTACCGGACTCCATCCTCGGCTCACCGGGGCTTGGTTATATCCGCGAATGGCTCATTCGCAACACAAGAATTATTGCGAGCCTTGATCTCCATGCGGATACATTCCAGCCTAGGAACGGAACGCAAACCTCCGTGCTATTCTTGCAAAAGAAAACTCAAGAACAGATATACACGGAAGAAAAAAGTGGCGAAATGGCTGACTACAACATTTTTATGGCAATGGTGGAAAAAGTCGGGCATGACAAACGAGGCAATCCGTTGTTTAAGCGGGATAAAGAGGGGAATGAAATCCTCGTGCCAGACCCGAACAATGTGATCGTTATGGGCAGCACAGCTGAAGGTGACACAACGGCTTCTCTGGAAAGAAAAAAGAAACTTGAAGATGACCAGACATCGTACGTTCCGCTCATATTTGCAAAATGGAAGCAGAGGGAGGGGATCGCATGGTAGCCTCATCAGCGGCAAGAAAGCCGCAGGCGGTTCAACCCAAGATACGCTATGAAACGCTTCCAAGGGAAGAATTGAAGTGGTGTGCCGTTTCACTTGCTGATGTGATCGACACGGGTAAGAGACTTGAGGCTTCCGTATTTGATGTGCGAGGCAAACACGCGCGAGAAGCAATAGAAAACTGTAAATGGGTAAGTACACCCCTATGTGGGGAAAAAGGCATTGCAATGGCCTATACATGTGGGAGGTTTAAGCGCGTTTGGCTTGAATCTTCAGATTTGCCGATTTATCAGCCCTCGTCAATTACAGATATCAAGCCAACCCCAGACGGCTTTTTATCAAAAAATACAAAGACGGATGTTGAAGCCTTGCGAGTCCACACAGGGCAGGTTCTTCTCACTTGCTCAGGAACAATTGGCAAAGTTACGCTGGTATCTAACACGCTGGATGGTAAAATATTCAGCCATGATCTTATTCGTTTGAGTGCAAATGACCCGGGTGATGCAGGATTTATTTATACGTTCCTTTGCTCTGATATAGGCAATACCATTCTGCAAACTAATAATTATGGTGCAGTCATCCAGCACATTGAAGCTGAACATTTAGCTGATATACCTATCCCAAATCCAGCGCCGGAGATTAAGGCGAAAATAAACAATCATATCCTGCGGTCTTTTGCATTGAGGGATGAGTCAAATGAACTTGTTGATAAAGCTACTAGTTTGCTCACAGACGCATTGAATTTGCCACCAATTCACGATTTCTTTTCGCAAAAGTTTGACTACAGTATTGATGCAAATAACTACACAGTTAAACTATCTGAACTTGCCGGGCGGTTGGATGGTTCATATCATGTCCCAATCATTGGAGCTATTACAGAGCATCTACGTAAGCATGCGTCTGAGGTTACTACTGTCGGAGATAAAAAGGTAAGCCGGCAAATCATCCTGCCCGGGCGTTTCAAACGCGTTTATGTTGAAGAAGGGCAAGGTAGGGTATTCATTGGTGGTAAACAGATTTTTGAGCTTGATCCATCAAATAAAAAATATCTTTCTCTTGTGCATCATGCCACGAGAATTCAGGATCAGCTGGAATTAAAGGAAAACATGACATTGATTACATGCAGTGGTACAATTGGCAAGGTTGCGCTTGTGCCACGTCACTGGGATGGTTGGGCAGCAAGTCAGCATATTATCCGTATTATTCCTGCCGAAAAAAACGTTGCAGGATATATCTCCATGTTTCTTGGATCTGATTATGGATATCCCTTAATCACACGATTTTCTTATGGTAGTGTTGTTGATGAAATCGACGATTATCACGTATCGCAAATACCCTTTCCATTCCTCAAAGATAAAACAACGCAAGATGAAATCAATAATCTTGCACTCGAGGCCAATGAGTTGCGATATCAGGCATACAAATTGGAGCAGGAAGCTATGAAGATAATGAATAATGAAGTGATTTTTGCATAAAAGCAGCAGGGGTCTTTTTTCTGCTGCGCATAAAACTGCGGGCCGATGCCCGCAGTTGTGTTTATTCTGGTTGGGTGCAAGAGAGTCGTCAGTACTGCTTCGCCATACGTTATCCCACCTTAACAAGCCCGCCCGGCAGTTTTGTCGTGCGAAGTTGCAAGGAGAGGGCTTTTGTTACCCCTTCGTATTCATGTTCATTACATGAATTGAAACTTTCATGAAGCCTCCAGCGTAGCAGGGGGATATATGGCTGATTGCTATTTTTTGTTCGATCTAAAAAATTTATATAACATAATGAAAATGACGAGAAGTAGTAGGCCTACAGCGCACATTACCCGAACCGGGTTAAAAAAGGATGGAATGATGATTCACCTCTGATCTGCCCACGGGCAGCATTTTAATTTTTGATAAAATCTTGGACATCATGAGTGCAGGCAATCTCTCTGTTGTGGGGGCTTCACCCGGCACTTACGGGTTGCATACCTTGCACGGCCTATAACCATCATCGAGTGCTTGCTCACGATGATCAAAGAAAACTTTGTTATCAGGTTTCATTCGTCCAACATACTCGCCTGTTTTTGACAACCATTTTCGGTGGGTCTGCTCGGTGACGCTGATCTGCCGGGCAGCCTCCGCGAACTTCTTTCCCTGGATGCAAAGATTTTCGACCTGCCCAGGTGAATGATGATTTGTTCAGGTGAAAATTGTTTCTTGCTCATGTTTTTCTTTCTAGTGTATCAGGTTTTTGGCTAACTTAAAATCTCATGGAGTCAGGCCGGGTGTCCGCGGTTTGGCGCCGGCGGGGAGATTTTTTTGTAGAAATGGCAGGAAAACACGTTGAATTATCGAAATCCTTATAAAGTTTTTTGGGAAGCTTCAGTGGGCTATAATCCTCGGGTAAAAAGTGTTGGGTGGTATTTATGGATAGCAAGTATCGATCAATAGGGCCTGTTTTTGTTATGGTTCTCATTATAATGTTGTTGTGCAGCAGTTCTGTCTGGGCCAGTCCGCAAGATGCGGCTGAGTGTAAAAAAAGAGCAACCGAAAAATATCCTTATCTCGCCATTGAATCATGTACGCGTCAGATAGAGAGTGATTCGGACGACCTTGAAAGTGTTTTCTGGAGAGGTGTAGCCTATTTTAAGAGGGGTTTATCGACTAAAAATGACTATCAATCAGCCTTGACCGACTTCAACAAAGTTTTAGAAACATACCCGAACGATATGCAGGCTTTGGAGAACCGAGCTTCTTGCTATTTGGAACTCAAGCGTTATGAGGAGGCGGTTGCCGACGCCGGTGAAATTATCGCTTCGGACAGTAAGGCATTAGGAGCCTTCATGGTTCGCGCTATGGCTTACTACTGGCTTAGTCGTTACGAAGAAAGCGTCAGTGATTATACTTCGGCTCTTGCGCTAAACCCCAGGAGTGAAAATACTAAGTTTGAAGCTTATTGGGGGAGGGCTCAATCCGAAAAATACCAAAAAAAATATGAGGATGCACTGGTTGATTATAGAGCTGCTCTAGTTATCAAACCTTACCAAGGAGAAAATATATATGGGCTTATGGCAGAATGCTTTGTCAAGATGGGACGCAAGAGAGAAGCCATTAACGCATGGAAGGAGACAATCGCTATTATTGACCGCGATCCGGCGAAACAAAACGATTCTTATAATATTAAAAAAAAGGCGAACGCCAAGGCAGAGATTGAAAAATTGAGCAAATAATGTTTTTCCCGCTGCGGCCGGAAATTTACCGTCACGCACCCAACAGCAGTACTGCGGGGATTACAAAAATCCCTAAAGGAACGAGAATGGCTGATCGCAAGCGCCGCTCCGGAAAACTGGGGCGGCGTTTTTGTTTTACGGAAAAATCACGTTTCGATTTTGAATAGACCCCAATAGGGCGTCTCTGTAAGCTGGCGGCAGAAATGAGCGCAAAATAAAAACGACCCGGATTTCCGGGCCGCTGAGGTAGAAGTTAAAGAATGCCAAGATTTTTTAGAATATCGAGGGAGATGGCTCTGGCCTTTACGCCGCTGGCCTCCTTCTCACCTTCAATATTGACGGCAAAAAAGTAGCGGCGATTTTCTTTTTCCACGGCGCCGACAAACCAGCCCGCAGTATACTGTCCATCTACAAAAGCAGATCCCGTTTTTCCGGAAAACCTTACGCCATTTTGTTCGGACTGTACGATAATTCGGCGGACAATGGCCATGTTCCGGGGCGAAAACGGCAGATCGTCCTGATAAAGACGGCGTAACAATTCGACCTGTTCTTTGGCGCTTATTTTCAGAGAAGAATGAAGCCAGAAACGGGCAATGCCGCCGGAAATATCCCGGTTGCCGTAAGGCAGGGCATCCAGATATTTCTGCATCCGTTCCGGACCGATGCGGGAAGCCAGCTCCTGATAATACCACACGACCGAGTTTTTAATGGCAGAATCCATCGTATGATCCTGATTCCAGCCGGCAATCGAACTTGGTTCGCCGTTCCATTTGATGAGCAGATTTTCATCGGCTGCTACCCCGGTTTCCAGGGCAATCAACGAATTGTAAATTTTGAACGAGGAACAAGGCGTCAGTCGTTTTTCACTTTGCGGCTCATTGAATACGGAGTACTGGTCGGCCAGTTCGTCATACAGCACGAAAGTTCCCTGAAATCCGGCAAAGCAGGAAGAAATACGGCTGAGATGATTCGGCGCGGCAGCCTGTGACGGCTGAACGCAAAACATCAGCGCAAGAAACAAGAGTAATGAAACTCGGCAGAGAAGATGCAATTTCGACGCCTCCCATAATCAGTCAATCCGTGAAAATCTTAGCAAGAATGCGTTTGCAAGTCAACGGGGCCCTAAAACGCACCTGTGCATCGACGGAACGGCTGAAAACAACACCATTGAAAATGCTGATAGCTGCGGGGCAATGGATGAATGGCGCAAAATGCAGCTGTTATCTTTTGCGCAAAGAGTTTGAATACAGGATTTGCGGGCTCGAACGTATAATTGTAGTAGAGGACATTTGTAAAAAGAGTAGAGGGAGTCTGATGGTTCGTATGAAAAAAATGATTTCGCGGAGTCTGTTGGTTTTCGTTTGTTGGTTTCTTCTTCTGAGTGTCGCCTTTGCCGAAGTGAAGATTGATACTACCGTTTCTGATCCGGCCAATCCCGCGCCAAAGAAAAAAATCGCACTTTTATTTGTGAACAACGCCAAAGCCACGTTCGATGGAGAACTCAATGCTATGGTGATGGAAAATTTTGATGCAATCCTCAAACCTAAATATGAAGTGCTGCCGGGGACTAAATACATAGAGCTACTGAATAAAGTCGGGATTGCCGACATCACGACTGCTGAAAGAGCTGATATCATGTCCGTCGTTAAAGGCGAAGACGTTGATTATATATTTTTCGCCGAACTGCAACCGTTTGTGCGCAAAGAAAAAATAACCTACTTCACCTACGGACTGGAGATGACGGCCATTGTGCCGATCAAAATCATTGATGTGAAACAGAACACTTATATTTACAACGGAAAATTCACCGAGCTGGCCAAAGACAGTAGCGCTTTCGGCGGTGTCGGCAATAAGTCGGTAGCACTCAAAGCCTTGCGCAGTACCCTGGATAAAATGAATTCCGTCGTTGCCGCCCGTCTGCCGTGAGACCGGTGAAAGTTCTGCTGCTGGCACTGCTGGGGGCGGTGCTTTTGCCTGCGATGATGTTGCCGCAAGTCACCGCTGCAGCTCAACCGCGTGAACAGGCTTCGGTCGTTGTGGTGTTCGTGGACCGGGTGATGCAGGGCGAAAAAGAGTGGGTCACCACACGAATCCGTGAATTTCTGGGGAACAAAGTCAACGGTCTTTACCGCGTCGTTCCAGGAGCTCCTTTTGAAGCCGGAGTAAAAAGCTTGAATGCAGACAATGGGGCGGACGAAAAAGCCCTGTTCCTGCTTTTGGCGGATGCCGGCGCAGACTATGCGTTGGTAGCCGAACTGACCAACCTGAAAGAAAGCGGCAGTATGGGAATGTTTCGATCCTCCAAAAATGCCAATGTCGGATTGAATGTGAAAATACTGGATCTCGTGAACGGTGGATTCCTTAAACAGGGACGGTTCACCGGCAAAGCTATCGATGATAACACCGTGATTTCGATCGAAGACCGGCTGGTGGCGCTATTCACGATCAACAGCCGGGAAATTACGGCCGGCGCACTCGACAAACTGCTGTTTCAGGTCGGAGAGATCATTTCCTTCAATCTGCCGTTGGCGTCGCCGGTGAAGAAACCCTGACGAAAAAAGATCATTTAGCTGTTCTCTTGCGGGTTACCGCGCATACCAATATATTGATGAGCAACAACAATATGATTTCCAGTGATTATTTTGGCATGGCTCGCGACAAACTCCGGAAAATTTTTTTTACACCAACGGTTGTACGGGATATCTTCCGCATGCCGGAGAATGGGCAAAAGGCGGCTACGAAACTCTGCACAGTTACTTGCAATATTACCGGTTTCATGGGCATGTTATGCCATTTCGACAAGATACTGCAGATCATCTCAGCCAACTTGTGTGCAGTGAATGGGAAAATGCGTTAAAAACACGAAGTTGAATTTTATCCGCACCTGCGATAGATTCCTTTAATAAAACTGTAGGAAAACCACTTCAATTATTGGAGTGGTTTTTTATTTTTGCAGGAACAATACTACAGAACGACAAGCGTAAAAAAACGCATAATGCTGATTTATCAGGGTTTTCTGTCAATGGCATGAAAATTGCATTATATATGGAACAAGACTGTTGACCGGTGCAAATGTCAGACGATTGGAGGGACCATGAAGTGAGCGAAGCAATAAGCCGTCGGGAGTTTTTATCGCGCCGGGGCTTGGGAGAAATGTTGCGCAAAGTAGCGCCTATATTGGGAATTCGGGAAGGTAATGCAGACCCCGAACTATTGTCGACGGCAGCGGCGGAGGTTGCCGAGGAGCGAACGGTAATGGAAGGATATCTTTCTTCTCCGCTTTATAGTTATGCGTTATTAAATGAAATGCCTTGGGACATGTTGGTGGATGAGGCAAAACGATATGGAATTTCGTACGAAGGCCGGGAAAAGATGGATGTGGTGAGGGACTTGTTTATCGGCGCCGGCGGGCATGAGGGGGAGTTGGCGTGAGCGGCGAAGATCGACTTGTAGCCGGTGAAGGCGCTATCAATCATTTTTGGACATTGAGTTTTGCCGATGAGTCGACCCGTACCCGGTTGGGATTGAAGTATATCAGCCAGATGTGGGACCAATCTCCCTATTGGTATTTATGGTTTGCCGATTTACCCGGTGTGTTTAAACTATCCATGCTGGAATGCGTCACTGAACCTGATTGGGATTGGCGGGCCCTGTTTCGAATTAAATATTATCCGCACCCGAAAGAGCAAATATTTCAAGATTTGTCGGTCTTGGAACAGATTTGCCGGATGAGCGAATTATTTCAAACAAAGCCTGCACAGTGGCACGAGGGAGAAACCGGCTGCGCATGCCACGGCGGTATTCATCACCATGGGGTTCGCTTTGCAGATTTAAAGGAAGAAACCGGTGCGCCTCTTGCTGCCGGAGCAGCCGAGATTCCCGAGGACTTTTTTTTAGCCGGGCAAATGGAATTAAAATACTGCAGCGGGCAGCGCAGTGAAGTAAGTTGGGAGAGTCAGGAGCACTGGCGAGTTCAGATGACGGAAAATTACTACATACCTAATCCGGAGGGCACAGCGTTAAAAGTGTTGCGCAGGGGGGATATTGACCGGGATTTTCCAGGCTGGGAGCTGACAGATTTTGTAGCCCGACGATTTGCTATGGGATGGAAGGCACACCATAGTTTTTCGCAACTGTCGGAAAAATCAACTGAAAAGAATGGCTTGGATTTTACCAGTGACGGACGCACGTTACAGGCCGTCCCCAGTTCGGCCATCCGGCAACGGATGCTCTGTTGGACAATGCAACATTGAGTATATAGAAAGGAGGTGAAGAAGCATGACGGAAAAGACGGCTTCTGGAGGATCCGGTTATCTGACAGGTTTAATAACAGGCTTAATTATCGGCGGAGGATTGTTTTGGCTGACTATCCAGTTGCTGATTGCGCAGCGGCCTTAGCAGCAAAAGGAACGGAAGGAGGAAAAAATAAATGGCGGAAGATATTTCACGACGCTCATTTATCAAGGGCGCCAGTCTCGGTGTGACCGCAGGATATTTTGCAGCGGCTGGTTTGTCGTCAACG
>CAZSRN010000039.1:0-11719 GCA_964609115.1 uncultured Veillonellaceae bacterium
TGCCGTCGCGCCTTAACCCCTGCGTGTGTCTTTTGCAGATAACCTCCTTTGCAAATTGCTTTTGAGGGTACTTACAAAAATAAAAAAGCCTTCCATGGCGACAGAATTTTTCCATCACCATAAAAGGCTCAATTGCCCTATTCCATTTTTACGGTTACTACTTCTTCCCGTTGTCTAAGAATTCCTGCAAATTTTCTTAGCATCCGCAATTTTTTTTTCACGCGCCGCCGAGATCGGAACCGCTGCTGATTCAACAAGCCGTTTCGCCAGTTCCGCCAAGGGAATCCGGGAATCCATCGCCTCCCGGATCATCTGTTGGTGCGCCATTTGTTCACTGATATGATCCCGGCTGACCAGAATGGTTTTGGCGCGGGCAATCAATTTTTGCTGCTCCAGCTGCTCCTTCGTTGCAGCCAGTTCCATCCGTACGCGCTGCATTTCCTGCCAACGGGCGTAGGCTATGCGGATTGTCGCCTGCAAACTTTGTTCCGACACCGGCTTTACCAAATAGCCGCAGACATGAACATTTTCAGCCCGATTGATAATATGGGGCTGACTGTACGCCGTCAGCATAACCGCGGGAATATTCATGCCATGCAGAATTTTCGCCGTTTCAATTCCATCCAGTTCCGGCATCATAATATCCAGCAAGGCCAAGTCAGGCAATAATTGGCGGGCTAATTCGACAGCCTTGCGGCCGTTCCCGCATTCGCCACAGACAATATGTCCGGCGCGTTCCAGCATGCCCCGGATATCCAGCCGTGTCAATACTTCGTCTTCCGCCACCAAAATTGCCAATGATTTCATGAAATTTCCTCCGCCCTGCAAATTGGAAAAGATACCGTCGCGACTGTCGCCCCTCCGCACCGTTCAAGCCGGAAGGTTCCCTGCAACTGATCGCAAATCAACAAATTAACAATATATAATCCCATCGTCTTCTTTTTGTCCTGAGCCCAGTCTCCATCCAATTCTGTCCCGCTATCCGCAACAACAATGTGATTCTTTCCGCCGGTTTCTTCCACCAATATGCTGATTTCGCCGTAGGCACTCGTTTTTATGCCGTGCTTCAGGCTATTGGTCACCAATTCGTTGATCACCAGCGCCATGGGAACCGCCTGCGCCGCATCAATCCGCACCGCCTGCCCCCTGACTGAAGCATTAATTTTCTGTTTCGGCAGAGCAAAAGCTTCAATTAATTTCTGCAGGATATACTCGGCCAGTTCTTTTAAATCAATGGAATCCCAATTTTGATGGGCAAAAACGTCATGAACCTGACTGATCGACAGAATGCGATTAATACAAGTATTAAATTCCGTTTTTACCACTTTCGACTGCGAACGGTTCATCTGCAGCCGCAACAGCGCAACCACATTCTGCAGATTATTTTTCACCCGATGATGAATTTCCCGAATAACAGCGCCTTGCGCATTCAACTCCCGTTCCTTGCGGCGAAGTTCCGACACATCCTGCATCGACAAAACGCATCCACTCAGCCCTCCGTAGGCAACCAACGGATGAGCCTGGAATATAAAGCTGGCCGTTCCGAATTCAAATTCCATCGGATTGCTCATCTTTTCCACCAACTCTTCCATTGTCCTGCAGGACAGCCGGTCCATCAATTTTCCGCCCAACGGCTCCCCGCCGCAATATTGGCGGTACATCCGCGCCGCATTTCGGTTGGCGTAGGTTACGGCGCCCTGGTTATTCAAAACAAACAGCCCATTGCCCAACCATTCTTCCCAGGAAGAACCCGTCATGGACAAGGCCATTAACGTATTACTCAATTGGTCAGCCGCCTCGCTCAAAAATTCTACTTGGGCCTCTTGCCGAATTTCTTCGGAAATATCTTTTTCCATGATCAGGACGCCGACTACCCGTCCGCCATCATTCCGAAGCGGCACAACGGTCTGGGCAATGGGAACCCCTTCCTGACTGACGCCTCGAACATTGCGAACCATTTCGCCTGTCGAAAACGCCTGATATACTGCCGGCTCGCGAGTTGCATAGGCAATCTCGCCCACTACGCTGTGTCCGTAAAGGGAATGCTTTTCGGGGCGCGCCCACGCCAATACGATGGCATCCACACCATTGCTTGACGGCGCATCAATAAAAATATCAGTTTCCGTCAATTTCGAAATAAACGGCAACTGCAGTTCCATTTTTTCCAGCAGATCAATATCCGCATCAATTAAGTCCGTATATTGCAGACATAGTTCACGCATTGGGCGTAAACGCCTCCATCCGCCGTACCAGCGGCTCCACTCCCAACCCCTCGCGGGCGGAAACGGCAAATACGGGAGCAACGACTCCGGCCTGCCGCAGAAACTTCTCCGCAGCCTCCGGCATCGCATCTTCCCGGTCAATTTTGGTAATCAGTCCGATGACGGGTTTCCGAAATACATTCACAAAGTTGGGCGGAAAAATCGTCCGCTTGTTGGACGCATCCTGCAGGACCCAAACTTCAGCCACCCTGTGGCTGGCGTCAATCAAAACCCTGTAATATGTCGGCATCTGCAGATATTCTCCGGGACAGTCAATGAACAGTCCTTTAAACTCCAGCATCTGAGTTTTTCGATACGCTTGCGTCTCATTCATCAGGCACTGCTTCAGGGTTGTTTTCCCGGCGCCCACGCCTCCGATCAGTAGAATGCGGGGTTTCAACTGCGAGTCACTTCTGCCGCGGTAAAGCCGAGAATCTCAACCAAGGTTTTAACAGCCGCACGAATGGCCGCTTCCACGTCGGCCACTTCACCCGTAACAACCAACGAGCCTGTAAAACGATCGACAAATCCGATTTCCACGTCGCCTGCTTTGGATGCCGCATCCGCCGCAATAATCGCCGCTTCGCTGGGGGTAATCGTCATAATGCCGATGGCGCCGCCGCTTTCCAGTCCCAGCCGCTCGTGGAGATCGCCCTGTGGGTTGGGAATAATATGGGCCATCGTCACTTGTTTTCCAGGCACATATTCCTGAATCACCCGTTGCTTTTCATTGGCCATTGTCTTATCACCCTTTCAACTATTTGCCGCGGTTTGTTTCAACCGAGCCCGGTAACGGCGGCTTCTTCAAAAGTCGCCATTTCATTCAGTATTTTCACTGCCGCATCCAGAATGGTCATTCCCAATACCGCTCCGGTTCCTTCGCCAAGACGCATGTTCAAGCGCAGACAGGGCGTCAGTCCCAGTTCTCGTAAAATCACGGCATGCCCCGGCTCCTCCGACAAATGCGAAGCCATCAGATAGGGTTTGACTGCCGGACACAGATGATATGCGGTCAGTACCGCCGCCGAAGCAATAAACCCATCCAGCATGACCAAAGCCTGCCTTGATGCCGCTCCAATGACCACCCCTGCCATAGCGGCGATTTCCAGACCGCCCACTTTGGCCAAAACATCAATGGCATCTTTTGAATCCGGTTGATTGAGCGCCACCGACTCTTCGATAATCCGAATCTTGTGTTGAACAAAATCATCCGTAATTCCGGTTCCCCGCCCAACGACCAGCCGCACAGGTTCTTCGGTAAAAACATGTACAATCGCGGAACTGGCTGTTGTATTGCCGATTCCCATTTCACCCAGGCCGATGACTCCGACCCCTTTATCCGTTAAGTCTTTTGCCGCCTGAATGCCGATTTTGATTGCCCGAATGGCTTCCTGACGGCTCATGGCCGGACCGCGGTGAATGTTTCCCGTTCCTCGGCGAATCTTGCAATGTTGAATCGGCAACGTCTTCGCCAAATCCGCTTTGACGCCTACATCCACCAGCACCAGCCGGGCTCCAGCATGTCGGGCCAGAACATTGATCCCCGCTCCACCGTTTACAAAATTATAAACCATCTGTTCGGTTACTTCGGCGGGAAAAGCGCTGATTCCTTCTTCCGCCACGCCGTGATCGGCCGCCATCAGAACGACGGCTTTCTCCGGTACTCCGGGCCTGGCGACCCCCTGGACTCCTGCCAGCCGGCAAGCCATCCATTCCAAAACCGCCAGACTTCCCGGAGGTTTTGTCAACCGATCCAGACGTTTTTGCGTTTCCTGCATAATCGTTTCATCCAGGGGGCGAATGTTTTGAATAACTGCATGAATCTCGTCCATCTTGTGTATCCTTCCCGATTATAGCTCAACTGCAATGCGTATCCGTATTCATGCGGCAAGCGGATTTATTTTTCTTCCTCCGAAAGCCGACCGACAAACAGCATTGCGAGAATTACGGCGGTAACGCCGCCCACCAGTTTTCCGACAATCATCGGGAAAATCATTTCCCGCTCCACTCCGGCGGTAAATCCGAGATGATCGCCAAGAACGAACGCCGCGCTTACGGTAAATGCTATATTAAGCACCTTGCCCCGGGGATTCATATCTTTCAGGATATTCAGCATCGGGATATTATTGGCAAGCGTTGCGATCATGCCCGCTGCCGCAGCTTCATTCATTCCCAGCAGTCCGCCAACCTTCATGAGCGGTTTGGCAAAAACCTTGGTAATGACTTCAACCATCGGAAACGCTCCAATCAACACAATGGCAATGGACCCGACGATTTGTATGCCGTCGGTAATCGGCGCCATGCCGGGTATCAATACCAGACCGGTCAGGGTTTCCAGCACGATACAGGCTGTGCAAATTGTAATGAAAATCGTCAGCCCTCTGCCAAATACGGCAAAGCCGCTGATCATTTTTCCCGGCGCCAGCCAAAGTCCCGCTGCAATCAGAATGGCAACCAATGCAATCGGTACAATGTTGTGAAGAATCATGCTCAGGTTATATCCGGCAACCAACCCACCGGCAAAGCAGCCCAGCGGAATCGTGATCATGCCGATCATAATGCCTTGCGCCAGATACTTGTGGTCTTCCTTTTCAATGATGCCCAACGCAACAGGGATGGTAAACACGATGGTGGGTCCCATCATGGCTCCGAGGATCACGCCCGCAAACGAACCGGCTTCCGGCGTCAGCGCCATGGCCTTGGCAAGCGGATAGCCCCCCATGTCGCAGGCAAGCAATGTTGTTGCAAACATGGCCGGGTCCGCACCCAAAAATGTATAAATGGGAACGACGACTACGCCGAGAAATTTGGCAAGCACCGGCGCAATGGAAACAACGCCGATCATGGCGATTGACAAAGACCCCATGGCCATGAACCCTTCGTCGAATTTATCACCCAACCCATATTTATTGCCGAAGATTTTATCCAACGCTCCCAAGACCATAAAAAACATCATGATGTAAAGAATGATGTCATTAATACCCACTGCTACACCTCCTGCAAAATTTGTTCCGGGTCCTCATGAAAACTGTTGGAATCGGGTGCTCTTCCAGTCAAGCGCTTATTTTTCCGTACCTCACTTTCTTCTTTGTGCATCGCCAAACTCCCTGCACGGCACTTACCCGTAAGAACTACGGCATTGAGCCCGGCGATGATCTTCAGCACCCATAAAAACAAACAGCCTTTTATAACGACAGTTTTTCCCATCGTCATAAAAGGCTTATTTGCCTTATTCCATTATTCGTGTATTTTACTTCTGCTTCAAGAATGAAAATTCCTGCAACTTTTTACCCATGGATTCACTTTTTTTCAGAAATCTCCATGCTGTGTTTATTTTGTATTCAAAATTGCGTCGATTTTTTCTTTTCCGAACTGCTTGGAAAAGTCGGCGAATGCAGGCTGCATAGCATCCTGCCATGCTTTTTTATCTACATCTTTCGTGATGGTCATCCCTTTTGCCGCCAATTCGCCAAGTTGTTTCTCTTCCGCGTCGCGGCCCAGTTTACGCTGATATTGCGCGACTTCCTTTGCGGTCTTCAACAACATTTCCTGATCTTCCTTCGGCATTCCCTGCCATTTTTTGCTGCTGACGATCAGGACCGCCGGCGAATATACATGCTGGGTCAACGATAAGAATTTTTGCACTTCATAAATTTTCGAAGTATAAATGACCACGACCGGATTTTCCTGTCCATCAATCACCTTCTGCTGCAACGCGCCAAACACTTCGCTCCAGGCCATTGGCGTCGGATTCAGCCCCGCCGTCTTAAATGCAAGCATATGCATTTTGTTTTCCATGGTCCGAATTTTCATGCCTTTGGCATCAGCGGGAGTTTTGATGGCCAATTTGGAGTTCGTCAGATTCCGGAAGCCATTTTCCCAGAAAGCCAATCCCTTTAGACCTGATTTATCCAAATCAGCCAACAATTGCGCGCCGATCGGTCCGTCCAGCACTTTATCCACATGATTGAAATCACGGAACAGAAACGGAATGTCATTAATCAACATGGAGGGGCTGAAGTTTCCGAGAGGCCCCGTCGATCCGACATAAATGTCGATATTACCTTGCTGCATCCCTTCCAGCAGTTCCCGTTCCCCTTTCCCGAGCTGACCATCCGGGAAAACTTTAATTTCAATACGTCCTTTGGAGCGTTCCTTCACCAATTCCGCAAATTTGACGGCGCCGAGATTGTACGTATGGCTCGCCGGCGTCATCGACGCCAGCTTCAGTTGCGCCTTATACTCGCCTTTGGCGGCTGGAGGCGCAGCTTTTTTGTCGCCGCCGCAACCGGCCAGAAGTCCCGCAAGAAACAGAACCAGAATTACTGCAATGCCTTTTTTCATCAAATTCAACACTCCTTCTCCCCTCTTTGCGCCGGGCCCGACGCCGCGATCTCGCCCGGACGCTCCCCAACGCTTATTCTCAAGGTCATTGAATCGCCTCATACACCAAATCTATCTGTTGCACCGCGCTGTCGCACCTTGAGTGTCCGCCCCCTCTTTTGCCGATATTGCGCAAATGCCTTACTATTCCTCACCCCGACTACCCAATCCGGGGTTTTCCGTTCAATAACGGCACCGTGTTGGCGCCCTGGGGCATAATAATAAATTGCGGTTCCTTTTCCGGACATCTTTCATAAGCGAGGGTCAGCGCCTCTTCCATTGATGCAGCCGGCACCATCTTGACTTTACGGACAAAATCGAAATTCTCCGGTCGGGTAATCATGATAAAAGTAGCCATTTCACTGCATTCTATCTCTTTTAAGGCCACCCAGCCCGGAATGGTGAAATTTGACCGCAATGCAGCATCAATTCCCGCCTTGCCGTCATAATTGAACCACTCGGAAAATTCCGCCGGTTCATAAACATCGGGGCATTCGCTCAGCAATATCACCACTCCGCCTTTTTTAACGGCATAGCAGGCATTATCCATTGTTTTGCCGGTCTGGTACAGATTGATGTCCTTGGGAAATCCACCGGCGGTTGTCACCACAATATCGGCTTTCCCCGGAATATCCACGCCATAAATAGACTCTACAAGTTTAGTTCCTTCCTGCCAGGCAGAGATCCAGTTGCCCGCAAAAATACCGGCGATCTCTCCGTCCGGCGTTGGAACCATATTCACAATAAAATCCGGCTTGACGAACGCGGCCACTTCCACCATGTCTTCATGACAGTCATTGCCCCTCGTCATGCCCGACATACTGTCGGGATTCGAACCGTCCCCGGCGTTGGGCCCCAATGCCCACAAATGATTTTGCCGGATCGTTCGAATCGAACTGCACCCCGGCATGATGCTTTTTCTTCCGCCGCCGTATCCCACCATATAATGATAGACAATTCCCCCGGTCATAATGACGCGGTCGGCTTCGACAACGATTCTGTTGACAGACACTTTCGTTCCCCGGCTGGTTTTGCCCAAATAAACCATATTGCCTTCATCCCAGGCATTATGATTTAAGACGCGCACACGTCGGCACACTTCGTTGCCGCATAAAATTTCAAATTCATTTTCAGTATTCAACCGATGTCCGCCAACAGCAATGACAATCGTAATTTTTTCGTCCGGGATTCCCGCTTCGTTCAGTTCATTCAAAAGTATCGGCAAAATCCGGTCCATTCGCTGCCACGCACGCGTAATGTCACTGACAAGAATGGCCACGGTTTGACCCGGGCGAGCTATTTCGCGCAACGGCGGCGAATCTATCGGCTGCAGCAGCGCTCTCTTTACTTCCGCTTGTAAATTTTGCACCGGCGGATACTCTTTCCCCACAACTTCACAAATCACTTGTTTTTCCGGAATGCTGAGAGACAACTCCGTTTTTCCATACTTTAAATCAAAAACACATTGGGCCACCAAGTTTTCCTCCCCTCCCACTCAACACCGCCCGTTTGAAAATCATGAAAAAAGACTCCGTTTTTCTAAAGCCAGAACCAGGTTGGTTAATGTCTCATTAACCGGCGTAGGAATCCCTTGTTTTTGCCCTTCCGCGACGACAGCTCCATTGATGGCAAGCACTTCCGTCCGGGCTCCCCGCTCTATGTCCTGAAGCATAGAGGCTTTGTTATGGTAAGTCGCACGAGCGATCCGCCTGACATGTTCCAAAATATCGTCCACCATAAACGGAATCCCTTTTGCCCGAGCTACGGCGATGCCTTCGCCGACCGCGGCCTCCTGTACATTTCGCAGCTCTTCAAGCTCCACCAGCTGCCCATTCGTCAGTCGCGTAATCGCCGCCAGCGCGTTGATTCCTACATTGACCATCAGTTTGGTCCAAATTAAGCTATCCACTTCCCGGCTGACATGCATCTCCACTCCCGCCCGGACAAACATCTCAACAACATTCTGCAGTCTGGGCGTAACCCGTCCATCCAGCTCTCCTATCGACAGCGATCCGGCGGGCGTGGGGCGAATCTTTCCCGGAGCCAGAACGGTGCTGCCAAAAGCGCAGGTCCCGGCAATAATCCGTTCGCGTCCCAATATTTCACCTATGATGTCGACGTTGCCCACGCCATTCTGCACCGTCAGCACGATCGTTTCCGGGCCGGCGATTTTCAGGCAATCATTCGCCGCAACTTGATTATCATACGACTTGACCGCAAAGATGATTAAATCCGGTGTTCCCGCTTCACTGACAACAGCCGTCGCTTTCATCCGAAATACTTGATCTCCGTCCGAACCCGCAACCGTCAACCCGGAGGACCGAATCGCCTGAATATGCTCTTGCCAAACATCCACGAGTACAACATCTTCGCCGCTGTTATGAAGAAGGGAGCCCAGCAGCCCTCCGATCGCTCCTGAACCAACTACGGCAATCTTCAATGTTCCGCTCCCCTTTTCGCTTTTTCTTTCCCGCTTTAGTACAAGCGTTTCAGTTCTTCCTCTTTCATGCCGAAACAATGCTCCGGCCCGGGAAAAACATCGTCCTGAACTTCCTGATAGAACGTATTCAGCGCTTCATTCATTTGTTTGTTCAGTTGGGCATACTGTTTGACAAACTTGGGAACAAAGCGGTCAAACATCCCCAGCAAATCTTGGGTTACCAACACCTGTGCATCGCAGTGGGGCCCCGCTCCTATGCCCATGGTGGGAATCGAAAGCTCTTCCGTCAAAATTTTGGCGACCGGCGCCGGAACGCATTCCAGTACGATTGCGAAGGCTCCGGCCTTTTCCAGTGCTTTGGCGTCCTCCAGCAATTGTTTCGCCGCTTCCGCATCTTTTCCCTGCACTTTGAATCCCCCCAACTGTCCCACGGTCTGAGGCGTCAGCCCAATATGCCCCATAACGGGAATGCCGCCATTGACCATCGCTTCCACTACACGCGCGAAGTGCCTGCCACCTTCCAGTTTAACGGCCTCCGCGCCGCCTTCTTTTATAATCCGGTTCGCATTGCGAACGGCATCTTCGACACTGACATTATACGATCCAAACGGCATGTCTCCTATGACAAGGGTATTCGGCGCCCCCTTGACGACAGCTCTTGTATGCTGAATAATCTGTTCCATTGTAACGGGTACGGTGCCGTCATAACCGTATACAACCATTCCCATCGAATCACCGACAAGGATAGTTTCAACAGGAGTCTGATCGATAACGGAAGCCATCAGAACGTCGTAAGCCGTAATCATGGTAAATTTTTTGGTTTGTTTCTTCCACCCCTTGAGTTGAGGAATCGTTACCTTTTGTTTCGCCATACCAATCGCTCCTTTAATTTATGCTATAACTAATTAAAACTCACATCCCGTTCTCATGCAAGATACGATTGTTTGCATTTGTGCATTTTTCTTGCCAATTGTCCCATAAAATTGTTATTTTTATTATTTTTTTGTAAAAGAACCTCCTTCTTTTGAAAAAATAAAAAAAGCTCTTGACTTAATTTAGGTATTACGGTACCATAATGTCGAAATATAAAACGAGGTGACATTATGGCTTCGATCATTCAAATTTCAGAAGCAGCTTCTCTTGCGCTACACAGTATGGTTTTGCTTGCCGCCTCCCCGGATGCGTCTCTGACTGTCAGGGAAATCACGGCCCGCACCGGAGTGTCGGAAGCGCATTTGTCCAAAGTCATGCAACGTCTGGCAAGGGCGGGGCTGGTCAAATCGACCCGCGGTCCCAAAGGCGGATTTGTTTTGGGAGAGGAAGGGTTATCCACTTCACTATTGGCTGTCTTTGAAGCGATCGAGGGCCCCATCGGCAATAGTGAATGCCTGCTGCCGATCCAGGAGTGCCCTTTCCGCGAATGTCTGTTCAACGGCCTGCTTGGTCGCATGACTGCAGAATTTAAAGAATATATGAAAACAAAAACGCTGGAAGATATCGTCTCCAGCAAGAAAGAGGAGCAAATCCGATGAAAAGAAACATCATTCGCATTGATGAGAAAAAGTGCAACGGCTGCGGCAACTGTGTCACCGGCTGTGCAGAAGGCGCCATTCAACTGGTAGATGGAAAAGCCCGCCTGGTCAGTGAAACCTATTGCGATGGCCTCGGCGCCTGCATGGGGGAATGTCCGGTCGGCGCACTGACAATCGAGGAGCGTGAAGCGCCCGAATATGATCAGGCAGCTGTCGACACACACCTGATGACTATCGGCCGGGCTACGCATGCAGCTTCTTCTACAACTCCCCCTTCGCCTCCACAGGCATTTCACGGCTGTCCGGGATCGATGGCCCGCTCTCTCCATCCGGGCAATTCTTCGGCTGCTTGTTCCGGCTCCGCTTCGCCTCGTACCTCTACCCCGTCGGCGCTCGGCAATTGGCCGGTTCAACTTTCCCTGGTTCCGGTGAACGCACCCTATCTCGAACGGGCTTCCCTATTGATAGCCGCCGACTGTACCGCCTTTGCCTTCCCTGATTTTCACCGCCGATTCATGAAAGGAAAGGTCGCGCTCATTGGCTGCCCAAAACTCGATGATGCTGCATTTTACCGGGAAAAATTGACGCAAATAATTCAGACGAACGACATTGAATTCATTCATGTGGTGTATATGGAAGTTCCCTGTTGCGGCGGACTTGTTCGTCTGGTTCATGACGCGGTGAGCGGCTCGGGGCGTAAAGTTCCCGTCAAACTGACCAAAATCGCCATTGACGGCGAAATTCTCGACGAAAACGTTCTATAACCGGAATTCTTGACCCAAACTACTCATTTTTTAGGAGGGATTTCTATGAGTGAATTCGTAAAAAACATTCCTTTTGCAGAACCTGTATCTCTGACCGGACTGATCGATGTTGAACCGGGGAAAGTCATTAGCCGCACTTTTGTGCAACGCCCGGAAGTTTCCATCACCCTTTTTTCCTTCGGCGCCGGTGAGGGCGTCAGCACCCACTCGGCTCCCGGCGACGCCATCGTACAAGTTCTCTCCGGTGAGGCAAAAATTACGATTAATGGCGCTCCTCTGACCGCAAAAACAGGTGACATCGTTGTCATGCCCGCCAATATTCCCCATGCAGTCGATGCG